>NZ_JBJPHS010000153.1:901-12009 GCF_052939495.1 Phormidesmis sp. 146-12
AAAGAGGAAGTCAAAGAGACTGCGCGTCAGGAAGAAAGATTGGTGCTGACAATGCGTCTTTTGACCCGACAGATTGGTGAAGTCAATGCCCAGAGACAAGAACAGATTCGGCAGCTACCCTCTTTTAGAGTGACCCAGTTAGCTGAGGCCTTACTAGACTTTTCTAGCGAAGCTGATTTAGACACCTGGTTAGATCAAACTTTCCTGTAGCTTGAGTCAAACACTGTATTGTGTGGATAGTCAAATCAAGAGAATGAATTCAAAACTTCGTTAAAATGCAGCAATCCGTCGCGTCTTCTCCACAAACTCCCTTTCTCGAAATCGGCAAAATCATTACGGCCCAAGGCATGAAGGGTGAGGTGCGCGTGTATCCTAACTCAGATTTTCCAGAGCGATTTGAGAAACCTGGAAAACGATGGATTTTGCGACCCGGAACAACGGAGCCACAAGAAATTCAACTGATCAAAGGGCGATATTTAGACGGCAAAGGGTTGTATGTGGTGCAGCTAGAAGGGGTCAACGATCGCACTCAAGCCGAAAACCTTCAGGGCAGCAAATTGTTGGTCATGGCTAACGATCGACCCAAGCTTGAAGCCGATGAATTTCACGTTGCAGATCTAATTGGTTTGCAGGTGTTTGATCAACCTACCCAAACATTAGTTGGAACCGTTGTAGACATTCTGACAGCAGGACATGACTTATTAGAAGTCAAACTTGAGAATGAGAAAACGGTGCTGATTCCATTTGTGATGGCGATCGTTCCTATTGTCGATTTAGAGCAAAAGCGAATTGAAATTACACCACCGATCGGTTTAATTGAATAAGCAGGCTTAAGTGGGTGATTCAGGTATATTGAGAAGCGATCGTAGGGCTGTAATACGATCTTTGAGTTTTTCGCGCTCTTCTTGTTCGGGACGAGTGATGGGGGTTAGATCAAGTCCATTTTCCAGCAGAGTTTTAGCACGCTCAAGATTTTTGGCTGCGACTTCTAGTTCTGCGAGTTCGATGCTGGCAGGAAGGTTGAGTTTTTGGGCGAGGGATTGCTCGAAACACCGACGAGCATTGAGCATATCACCCACGGCGTAGCGATAAAAGCAACCAAATTGATGGTGGAAGAATCCGCGCTGTTCACGATCGGACTGAATGGCTGTCTCAAAGTGTTTTTTGGCTCTGATGTAGAAGGGTGCGCCTTTGGCTTGGTAAGACTGTGCCATCAATAAATTACCAAAGCCATGTTTCGGATTCTTCTTCAGAATGGGGTCTAGCTTCTTCAAGGCCTGGTCAGGCTGAGAAGGCTTGGTTAACAACAGAAGTTGGGCATAGCTGAGAGTGGCAAAGTCGATCGTTTTCTGCAACTCTGGAGATTCTCTGACTTTTCTTCTTGCTGCACCAATCAGGCGGTGGTAAATGGACTCAGCAGTATCAAATTCCTTCCGATCACGGAAAAAGTTGGCGACGTGAACAAAATTTTGCCACTTGTTGACTGGCAAATCGTACTGATTGATGCGGGTGGCAAGGTGGTAGCAGGTGGCAGCGTCAAGGTAGTCGCGGAAATACCCAAAAATATTCAGGGTCAGGTTTCGAGCATCCGGATATTGCTTCAAGGCAAGCTGAACCGCGGGTTGGTATAAATCAGGAGAGGCATGATGATAAAGAACAGGAAGGAAGGCAAGCCACAAGCCCTGCTCTACTTGGTTCTGCTGAGTGATCCATTGCCATTGTTGGTGAATCACTAACTCAACTGCATCGTTGTTTTTGCCAATCTTGCCAACTAACGCTAAATACTTTGTACGAACATTTCCATTGTCTGGATGGTTGTCTAACCAGAGTTGGGTTTGAGCGATCGCCACTTGCTGCTGCTCCCAGGTACCTCGCTGCTCTACTAATGCTAGATACGCTTGGCGAACATTCTCATTATTTTCATAGTTGTTTAACCAGAGTTGGGTTTGAGCGATCGCCGCTTGCTGCTGTTCTCGGCTCCCTCGTTGTTCTAGTAGTGCCAGGTATTTTTGGCGAACATGCCCATCATGAGAATGCTCATCTAACCAAGTTCGGGTTTGGGTAATTGCCGCTTGCTGCTGTTCTCGATTCCCGCGTTGTTCTAATAGTCCTAGATATTTTTGGCGGACATGCCAATCACCAGGATGCTCATTCAGCCAGAGCTGGGTCTGGGTAATTGCCGCTTGCTGCTGTTCTCGATTCCCGCGTTGTTCTAATAGTCCTAGATATTTTTGGCGGACATGCCAATCACCAGGATGCTCATTCAGCCAGAGCTGGGTCTGGGTAATTGCCACTTGCTGCTGTTCTTGATTCCCGCATTGTTCTAAGAGTCCTAGATACTTTTGGCGAACATGCCCATCATCAGGATGGTCGTTTAGCCAGACTTGAGTTTGAGCAATTGCCACTTGCTGCTGTTCCCAATTACCTTGCTGTTCTACCAGTCCCAAGTAGTTTTGGCGAACGTTTCGAGTATCAGAATGGGTATGAGTGTTGAGCCAGACTTCAGTTTGGGTAATTGCTGTTTGCTGCTGTTTCCAACTACCGAACTTCTCAACAAAAGACAACCAATATGTCCGATCTAATGGGCTTTCTGGTTGTGCCTGCAAAATTGAGCGAATGCACGATCGCTGTTCCTCAGAATCACCAAGCGCTATATAGATTTGTCCCCAAGTTACCCAATCACTGATGGTATTGTGCTGCTTGATAGCTGCAATCTGCGGAGAAGAGTCTTGTAGGATTTTACAAACTAATGCTGCTGCTCCAGACTGCCCCGCTAGCTTTCTCAGGGTAATACTGACCCACCATCTCTGAAGTTTCTGTGTCACATCCAGCTTTTGCACGATCGCGCTCAGATGTTGCTCTAACAAAGGGGGGCGATTCCACCCATAGGGCTGATTATGCTGGTTATTTGGGCGATAGTTCAGCGTCATCACTGTTTTGGCAATCAGTTCATGAACTGGTATAAGTCCCTCATACTCGCCGTATGCTGCGGTATCAATCAACCCCTCCAATCCTGACAAGATGGATCGCTCTAGCGAACTAGAGGGCGGTAAGCAAAACTTCAAAATCTCAAAAGGAACAATAATGCCGTATTGAAAAAAGCTACAGAGAACCCCAAAGGCTTGATATAGAGGTTGACGTTCTGTATTAGATAGCGCTTTCACAATATCCTGCAACAGCACATGAAACGGCTTTCCTTCCGATAGCTGCAACATCAGCACCAACATAATCGGCGAGTCCATCAGTTGTTGCCGCTCTGCTGCCGATTTTCCTGCCAGGTGGCTCTGTACTTCTGGCAACGCTAACACCCGCTCTTTCTCGTCCGCGCTTGGCTTGTCTAAATCCAAACAGATGATTTCATAGTCTAATCCCTGCAAGTCATGGTGCTGATCCTCATTCTGGCGCGTCGTCCCAATTAATGTCAGCGGAAATAGAAATTCGTTCTGCTGCAACTCCTCCAAAATCGGCTCATCTCGAAACAAGTCATCTGCAATGACATAAAAGTGTTTCCCACCGGCTTCTTCTGAAAATTCGCGCAACTGATCCAGCCAACCCACCTTGTTCTGGCTTTTCTTGTAAAAGAGCCGCTTACCCTGGTCAAATAATTCATACGCCAGCCAGCGCAGCAAGGCGGTTTTTCCTGCTCCCGGTTCCCCACGAATCAGCATCAGTGAGATGCCATTTGCCTGAGAGAGACGCAATGCTTTCTCTAACGCCTCGCCCTGCTGGTCACGCTCCACATAGTTTTTCTGAAACAGCATCGACCAGTTTGCCGCTCGTAGTTTCAGAATCTGGGTACGGGCTTGCTTATTAGCAACTTTGGTCTCAACTTCTTCAAAAAATGGGGCATCCAAAATGTCAGAGTCTGGACGTAGCTTTTCCAGGGCAGCTTGCAGCTTGTCCACCGCATCTGCTTCACCCTTCTCCGCAGCCGGGTAAGTCAGTGTAATCTTCTCTGATCCCCAAAAAAATGGTTCCTGCCCCTTACCGTTGAGTTCTTTAGAGACGATCGCCCGTAAATCTGCTGTCTTGACAGTGCCCGGTGATTTCAGAGCCTTAATCACGGCCGCCGTGAACAGGCTATACAACTCTCCCTCGTAAGCTTTCCCCTGACTCCGACAAGCCGCTGCCAGAAAATAGTTACGATTAGATGCCAGAATTGCAGTCAACGCACCCTCAATTTGACTATCCTCCAACGAACTCCCGGCGTGACAACAATCCAGGATGAGCGTCAAACTACTGCACTCTGTCTTCAAAATTAACCGATTCAGTCCTTCTAGAGATACCCCTTTGCTACTCAAAGTCTCGGTTGTGCAGTCCGAAGTCACCAGGTATCCATTCTGATTACCCAGGGCATCAGGCACCTTGTCCCCGTGCCCACTGAAATAAATCAGTGCTTCATTTCTGCCAACGTTCTCAAGAAAACTACGAATCTCCGCTCCTAGTTTCTCTCCCGTCAAATGCTCGCTGACAACCTCATAGCGATCATGTTCGTGACTCCAGGAACGAGGCAGGCGATTGACCTCGACAAAATCACCGTAATCTTCTAGAAGCTGGGCGATCGCTTCTGCATCCTCAACTGGCTTCTGTAGATCATTAAAACCCGATCCGCCGTACTTCTGGATGCCAATCACAAGTGCGTATCTGGTCATGTGGTTAAGATTCCATCAAGAACGACCCGTCTGCTGCACCTACTAAGATACCTAAGTATAATAATCACGTCTACCTCCGCAAAATCCGCAGGGTTTCTGGGTTAATTACGCTTCTAAGGTAAATTATGTCTGAGCTAAAGCGCCTCCAAATCGAAGACAACGGTAGCATTATCGAAATATACGTCGAGACTCCACCGACTCCGCCAATTCCAGATTCTAATCATGTAGGCAAACGTCCTGGTGAAAAAGGTGCAACAGAAGAAGTTTTGTTGAAAATGGCAGAGATTCAAGAAAAGATTCAGACTTACGCAAACTTTGCGATCGGGGCATTCCAACACCTCGGTGCGGCCGAAGTTGAAGAAATCAGCCTCAAATTTGGTATCAAACTGGGTGGCAAAACTGGAATCATTTTCACTGAAGGCTCTGCTGAAGGCAGTATGGAAGTTTCTGTGAAATGCAAGTTTCCGACAACTTCTGCCAAGAGCGATCTTCCGCTTTCATCTCCTACAACTTCTTCATAGAGCAAGTCTACTGGCACCTAAGCAGAGAGTCGAATTTGTAGATACTAGACGAATTGCGCACGATCGCCTCACTAGTAAAATTTACGATCTCTTGGATTTACCCGCAAGGGGTCGCACTTCTACAGACTTTCACCTAGAGATGTTTTGTGCTGTGATAGCTGTTGTACAAATGCAACATGCTCTGGTGAAGCCAATCCTGCTTGCAACACCGTCAACACTTTTGCCATATCTCCAGACAGCAACTCTTCTACTGCCAACCACAAACCTGGAAAGGTAACGCTCCGAATCACGCCATCTTTTGCAAGAGACAGCGGCACATACTCTCCTTCTTGCAGGTAAAACCAGTTGAACTTTTGTTCAAATATCTGCCAGACAATATATTCTTTAATGCCATTGCGACGATAAGCACGTTTCTTATCTCCCAGGTCGATCGCCGCACTACTCGCTGCAATCTCTGCGACCAATTCTGGTGCGCCCTCAATATAATCATCTTCGCCCAGTCGAGCCTGCCCACCATGGGCTTCCTCAATCAACAAGACTGCATCTGGCTGAGGTGCATTGTCCAAATCTAGTCGAATCGTCGGCTCAACTCCCAACTCAACACCCAATGTTGCGACTTTGTAATTTCCCAACCAAGTAATTAGATTTCCGTGGGGTTGACCGTGACTTCTAAACCGCAAAGCTGCCGCCATGTAGACCACTCCTTCAATCAGTTCAGCTTTTTTGAGGTGAGGCATGGCATTGTAGCGTCGCTCAAATTCATAGCGGGTTAAGCGATCGCCATTCTCCAAAGGTGGCAGCAACTTCTGTTGAGAGGGTAATTTGGCCATTGCTTGCTCCGTCAGCGAGACATCAAAACTACCAATATTCGGATCTCCAAGCCCTTAAAGAACTCAGAGATCCGTGCTTACAGTCTGACTTTATTCACCCGTAATCGACAAACTATCAACCCAGACTCTTGGCGCAACGCCTGACCCCGTGAATTCTAAATCCTTCTCAACATAGATGATTGAATTCAACACTTCGCGAATGTCGCCTGCAACGGTGGCAGATTCGATGCTGATACGTTTGCCGTTTTGAATTAGCCAGCCGTCAAACGGTAGCGAGAATGAGCCTTGCAGCGATTGAACTCCCGCATGGAGCGCGCTCAAGTCATCAATCAAAATCACATTATCGGCAGTGTCTAGACTGTATTCCTGGGTGGCAGGTTCGCCAGGGAAAATGTGATAAAAGTGAGGGCTAACTGTCACCTTTGCGCCCATGTTAGCGTGTCCTGTCGGCTGGGCGTTCATGCGTTTGGCGGTTCCAGCGCTGTGCAGAAAGTTGGACAATACGCCGTTGGTAATCAGGGGAATGCGGCGCGTCGGAGTGCCCTCCCCGTCAAAGGTTTCAGCCCCGACATTTTCTGGGTGCAGGGCATCATCGCAGAGACACAGCAAAGGAGAGGCAATTTGAGATCCCAAAGATTCGGGTGTAGAAAGGCTCTGCTTATCCAGAATGCTCTGGGCATTAAACAGGTTGGAGAATGCACCAATCAGACCGAGAATGGCTTCTGGTGAAAAGACGACGCGATACTTGCCCGTTTTCACCTTCTCGTAGTTAAGGTGGCTGATGGTTTTTTCGGCGGCTTCTTTGAGGCAACCATCAATATCGAGTTTGTCTAAGCCATAGCTGACGCGAAATGCCCCTGCGCTGCGAGGTTTGCGTCCTTCTTCTTCGGTTTTGGTGTAGAGATAGAGCGAAGCAACCGAATGAGATTCATTGCGAACGGCTCCAGCACTGTTGAGATAGAAGCGATCGATATCCCGTTGAGCCAATCCGTTATAAGGCACTGACTTGATCGCAGGGTGAGCCGACATCAGTTCTTTTTCGGCGACGATCAGCTTTTCGAGCAGCGTCGAGACGGGTGCCTGGGGAGATTTCTCTTCGGTATGAGTAGCCGTGGGTGCGGTCGATTCGGGGCTAAAGTCGGGCACATTGTCACGAACGCCAAAGAAACTTGCTTCATGAGCTGTTTTGAGCGCCAGTTCTAAGCCTGCGGGATCGACATCGGTGGTCGAAGTGACTCCAACGCTATTGTCATCATTCCAAACGCGGACGGTGACACTAGAACGATTGGAGGCTTTGACCTGTTGAGGTTCGCCTTGATCGACTTGAGCGCTGGTTTCATCGATCGACGCGCCATACACGTCGTACTTCTGAATGCCCAATCTTTGAGCGCTATCCTGAGCGTAAGCAGCAATTTCTGTAATATTTGGCATGGGAAATTAGAAAGTGTAGAGATGATGCGGAGAAGATAACTGAGCGGCTGTGTACACGCAAATCGTTAATCGCTTCGTTTCGATCTGCTTCTGCCTCCCAAATCTCCCACAAGTAGGGGACTTTAAACTGAGAAATTGCGTTGAATTCTAGAAGCCTTTCTTTCTCAAAGTCCCCCAGAATGGGGGATTTAGGGGGCGAAGCATCTTGGCAATGACGAGTCAAATCAACTCATGGATACACAGTAGGATCGAAACGGATGGGCTGCTAAGTCTAGCGGTAACCATCCGCTTTGATTGATTTGCTGCCTAGCGTCCGCCGACGGTGATTGAGTCAACTTTGATGTGAGGCTGTCCGACGGTGACGTAGACGCTGCCACTTACGGAACCGCAGAAGCCAGCCGCCAATCCCAAATCGTTGGAACACATGGAAATTTTGTTCATGATGTCAACGGCTTCGCCAATCAGCGTGGCACCTTTGAGCGGTTTGGTGAGTTTGCCGTTTTCGATTAAATAAGCTTCGTCTACCGCAAAGTTGAATTGTCCGGTCGGCCCGACGCTGCCGCCACCCATCTTTTTGCAATAGATGCCCTTTTCAATGGAACCAAACAAGTCATCCAGAGAATACTCGCCCGGTGCAATGTAGGTGTTTCTCATCCGACTCGCTGCTGCGTAGGTGTAGCCTTGACGACGACCACTTCCGGTTCGAGGATGTCCGGTACGAGTGGAGCCTGCACGATCGGCAATAAAGTTCTTGAGAATTCCATTTTCGATCAATAGAGTGCGCTGGGCGGGCATTCCTTCGTCGTCCATGTCGATCGTGCCGAATGCGTCTCCGGTCAGTCCTTCATCCCAGGCGGTCAGGTTTTCGTGGGCAATCTTTTCGCCTTTTTTGTCGATGAAGGGCGTAGTTTTGCGCTCGATTTGCGTCGTTTCAAGCAAGTGACCGCAGGCTTCGTGGAAGATAACACCGCCGAACTCGTTAGCCATGACGATCGGATAAGTGCCCGACTCAACATAATCGGCATACAGCATTTTAGAAGCGGACTCTGCCACTTCTTCAGCATCTTTGCTATACGCCCAGGTTCTCAAGAATGCGGGATCGCTGGTGCTGCCGACTCGCTTGTTGATCGACGATCGATTAGTGCCATCGGCGCAGAGCAGACTGTAACCGACCGATTGCGTCAGGCGAATGTCTCGTGCAAACGTGCCGTCACTGGAAGCCACCAACACTTCTTGCCAATCGCGGAAGTAGACGGCCCGACGAGACTGCACATGTTGAGCTTTGGTCGCCAGTTCACCATTGGCTGCCAGTAGCACATCGCTCATTTCTCGCATCGAGCTACAGTTGGCTAACCAGGCTTCTTTGCCCTTTTTGACGGCGTAGTCTCGGAGCAGTTCGAGATTGATTTCGGGGATAAAGGCGTTGGGCGTAGGAAGCTGCAAGCCCATGATGGACAAGCCTTTCTCTAACGCAGCTTTGAGACCATTGAATGACAGATCATTGGTGCTAACATAGCAGTCGGCTTTACCGCGAAACACCCGCACCCCTGCCCCCGTCGAGAGTCGAGGCGAAATGCTGGTGATGGCATCATCTTCGGCCATGCAGCTAATGTAGTTAACTCGTTCTAGAAAAAACTCAATAAAGTCAGCCCCTGCGGCCCGTCCGAGTCCGAGAAGAATTGAGAGGGGTGCTTCCCAGGTTTCGTCAAAGCGATCGGGCGTATAAGTGTATTTCAAGCTGGGCAGTTCTTTTGAGATCAATAGAGTGGGTGATTGCATGGAAAGCCTCTCCGCTAGGACTGTTGAGACAGTTGTTTGCTTATTGTAGCTTGAGCGACTTGTCGGGTAGCGGGCGGAATTCCTCACTTTCGCTAATTTGATCCCGCAGACTGAAAGCGACAGAATAAGAACAACAAAGATCACAAGGCACTCAGATCAAAAAATTATTCAGATTTAGATCATTCAAGCTCACATTAAAGAAACTACTGAACTAAAAATTTAATAGAAAACAGCATGTGAGCGTTAACAAAAAATTGATAGTTTACAGCAAATAAAGTTACCAGAAGTTAAACGAATTTAGCATCGCTTGCAGCTCCAGGAACGCCCCCTCCAGGAACGCCCCCCAAATCTCCCACGAGTGAGGGACTTTGAACCAGAGTTCTTTTCTTAAAGTTCCCCAAAATTGGCAGCTTGGGGGGCAGAAGCCGTGAACAACGGAGCGAAAATCTTGCATCAATTCACCTTTTTGTGAAATATTCGGCTTGCTCTTGCCATTCTGATTTCAGAGTGATATCACTTTAGTATCGACCAGACTCAAGGAGACTTCTCATGAAGCCGATCGCAGAATCTTCAGCATTCAAGCTCAATGGATTTCTAGCATTAGGGACACTCGGAGCAA
Organism: Phormidesmis sp. 146-12; assembly: GCF_052939495.1. Taxonomy (NCBI): domain Bacteria; kingdom Bacillati; phylum Cyanobacteriota; class Cyanophyceae; order Leptolyngbyales; family Leptolyngbyaceae; genus Phormidesmis; species Phormidesmis sp. 146-12. Next base: position 10,734 of record NZ_JBJPHS010000153.1, read on the forward strand.
TCACAGCCCTGATCACTTGGCGAATTTGGGGATTGGTACAGCACTTTGGAGGTCGGCTAGATAATCTGGATGACCTGCTTGACCCCGAACTTTTGGCTTGGATTATTGCAACTTTGCTCGTCGTTGTAGTGCCTTCAATCTCAGGATTCTTCACCATTGAGCCAAACGAAGCCGTTGTCTTGACTCTCTTTGGCAGCTATATCGGTAGCGTTCGAGAAGCAGGATTTTGGTGGGCCAATCCTTTTGCAGGCAAGCGTAAAGTCTCCCTGCGGATTCGCAACTTCGACAGCAAAATCTTGAAAGTCAACGAAGCACAAGGCAGCCCGATCGAAATTGGAGCAGTCGTCGTCTGGCAAGTGCAAGACTCAGCAAAATCGCGCTTCACCGTGAACGACTACGAAGAATTCGTTGCAACCCAGAGCGAAACCGCCATTCGGACGTTGGCCGTGCGTTATCCTTACGATGCACCGACGGGAACCTCTTCTTTGCGAGGCGTGCCCGATGAGATTCTGCAAACCCTGCGGGAAGAACTACAAGCTCGATTGACGATCGCTGGCGTTGAGGTGATCGAAGCGCGACTCTCACATCTTGCCTACGCCCCCGAAGTGGCTCAAGTGATGCTGCGTCGTCAGCAAGCCCAAGCGATCATTGATGCTCGTCGCCAAATTGTTGAAGGGGCGGTCGGAATGGTCGATGAAGCCCTCAAACGACTGAGCGCAGAAGGGATCGTTGAGTTAGACGAAGAGCGCAAAGCATCGATGGTCAATAATTTGCTGGTTGTCTTAACGTCTGACCAAAATACCCAACCAGTGGTGAACACTGGAACCTTATACGCATGAGTCAAAAGAAGCGATTTTTGTTGCGGATCGATCCCAAGCTCTATGATGCCTTGGAAAAGTGGTCTGCGGATGATCTTCGCAGTGTCAATGCTCAAATTGAGTACTTGCTAATGGAGTCCGTTCGCAAAGCGGGACGATGGAAGAATCGCTCAACACCACCTCAAGAGGAGTCTGAAAGCGAGAATTAAATGAGGTTTTCTGCTCATGCCTCCAGCTTAACCAAACGTGCATCAAACTCTTTAGGCTGAAAGCATGAGTCGATCGCGACCACCCGCACCGTTAGAATACTAGGATTGCAAAATGCTAGAAATCGAATGTGTCCAGGATGATCTCGAAGTCCAGTTTGCTGCAACTGTTCTGCAAGACTTCACCACTCGATTTGACTAAGTGCCTATCCGAAAACTTGAATTGCCCTGACGACAATACAAGCACAGGAT
>NZ_JBJPHS010000154.1:0-11734 GCF_052939495.1 Phormidesmis sp. 146-12
ATTTCCTTCCCATAGAATAAATCAACCCTACCCCAGATTGGGGGATTTAGGGGGCGAATCCTTCTACAACGAAGCGAAAAAACTCCATCGAATTCACGTCAAAAACAAAACACAGCTTCCTGGCTTCATATCCGCTAATGTGAAGACACCCTTCAAGTTAGAGAGGCGACGCTCTAGCCTCAATCTTCGTTGCATTGTATGAATTCTGATTCTTTCTCCGAATTCTCTCAGCTTGATTCTTCTCAAGTGGCTTCTGGAGATGATTCGGATTCATCCGCACGCTTTGCGATCGTCGGGATTGGCGCTTCGGCAGGCGGTTTAGAAGCCTTTAGTGAGTTGCTGAGTCATTTGCCAACCGACACAGGCATGGGATTTGTGCTGATCCAACATTTAGCGCCTTATCAAAAGAGCCTGCTCACTGAGCTTTTGACCAAAACGACCTTGATGCCTGTGAGTGAGGCGCAAGACGGCACGATCGTTGCACCCAATCAGGTTTATATCATTCCGCCCAATACTAAGATGACGCTGGTAGAAGGGGCACTGAGACTGATGCCGCGTGAAAAAATTCGGGGGACTTATCTTCCGGTTGACGCTTTTTTTACATCATTGGCCCTGGATCGACGACACACTGCGATCGCGGTCGTTTTGTCGGGTGGCGATGGAGATGGATCGGTGGGCATTGACGCAATCAAAGCAGCAGGCGGCGTGACGTTTGCTCAATGTGAAGGAACGGCGAAAAACGAAAGTATGCCGAATACCGCCGTCGCCACTGGGCATGTCGATTTTGTGATGACTCCGAGCGCGATCGCCGCAGAACTGGCCAACCTCAGCCGTCACCCCTTTGTCTCGGCTCCGCTGCAAACGGTGGTTTCTTTGCCAAATAGTGAAGATGCGCTGTCTACCTTGTTTGGGCTGCTGCGATCGCGCATGGGCGTTGACTTTACGCACTACAAGCCCAAGACGCTCGATCGCCGGATTCAGCGACGAATGCTGGTTTATAAATTGGAACGGCTAGAGGATTATGTCCAATATTTGCAAGACAACCCTACTGAAGTCGAGGCGCTCTATCGAGAAATTTTGATTCATGTGACGCATTTTTTTCGTGACCCCGAAGCCTTTGAAGCGCTCAAAAAGCAAGTGTTTCCGGTGATCACGCGACACAAAGCTGACTCCCCGATTCGGATCTGGATACCCGGCTGCTCGACGGGTGAAGAAGTGTACTCGATCGTCATCTGCCTTTTAGAATTTTTGCAGGATGCCGGGATCAATCCTCAAATTCAGATTTTTGCAACGGATATTAGTCAAGGGGCGATCGATACGGCTCGATCGGGCGTTTATCGCGAGAGTCAGATGGCGGATGTCTCACCAGAGCGGCGCAGCAAGTTCTTTTTTGAGGTCGAAGGTGGCTATCAGATCAGTAAGCTTGTCAGAGAACGGTGTATTTTTGCCAGACAAGATTTGAGCCGTGACCCGCCGTTTTCTCACCTCGACTTGATTAGCTGTCGCAACGTGCTGATTTATCTGGGCGAGACGCTGCAAAAGCAGGTGATTCCCATCTTTCATCATGGACTCAGGACAAATGGCTTTTTGCTGCTGGGCACGTCTGAGAGTATTGGTCAGTTTTCTGATTTGTTTGGGCTAGAGAATCGCAAGTACAAAATTTATTCTAAAAAGCTGACAGCGACTCGCCCCAGTTTTTCGTTTGTCACGAGCAAGTATCCCATGATCAAAGACACTGCCCATCAGCCGATCGGTGATCGATCGATCGATCACCGATCGCGCCATTTGACCTGCTCAAAGAAGCCGATCGCATTACTTTAGAACGGTTTGCTCCGAGCGGAGTCTTGATCAATTCCAAGTTAGAGGTTTTACAGATTCGAGGAGAAACCAGCCGCTATCTCAGATTTGCCCCCGGAAAAGCCAGCCTAAATTTGCTCAAAATGGTGCGAGAAGGGCTGGTTGTCGGGCTGCAAGCCGCCATTTATCAAGCCAAAAGTCAGAATGCTCCCGCTCAAAAAAACGGACTACAAATTGACGCTGATGCAGATTCCGGCTTGGTCAATCTTGAGGTGATTCCTTTTAGAGCGCCGATCGCCGATGAACCTTATTTTCTCGTGCTATTTCAACCCGTTGCACCTGCGATCGCACCCTTGATCATCGATTCCCCACAATTAGAACAGACAGACTTAGAGCGAGAAGTGATTCAGCTTCGACAATCGCTGGAAATCGCTAACCAGGAGCGCACGATCGCTCAGGAATATCTGCAAGCGATCGTTCAGGAGCATGAAAATGTCAATCAAGACTTGAGCATCGCCAACGAGGAAATTTTGTCGAGCAATGAGGAGTTGCAAAGCACTAATGAGGAGCTTGAGACAGCAAAAGAAGAGATTCAAGCGACCAATGAAGAACTCAATACCACCAACGAAGAGCTTCGCAGCCGCAATCTGGCCCTTTATCAAGTCAACAACGATCTGACAAATCTGCTGGCTGGAATCAATATTCCGATCGTCATGCTCGAAAGCGATCTGCGAATTCGGCGCTTTACCCCAATGGCTCAGAGCCTGTTTAATCTGATTGCCACTGATATTGGGCGACCCTTTAACGACATTCGACCCAATCTTGATATTCCCAATCTAGAACGAGCGATCGTCGAGGTGATTGAGACGCTCACTGTCCAGGAGTTTGAATTGCAAACCCAGGACGGACACTGGTACAACTTGCGAATTCGCCCATACCGCACGATCGAAAATCAAATTGATGGCGCAGTCTTGATTTTGATCGATATCAACGATCTCAAGCGCGGCGCGACCGTTCTAGAATCTGCCCGAAACGTCGCTGAAGATGCCAATCGAGAAAAAGATGTCTTTTTGTCCACCGTCTCCCACGAACTCCGCAATCCACTAAGCGCTATTTTGGGCTACGTTCAACTGCTCAAGCTGAATAGACTCGACCAAGCAAAAACCACTCGCGCGTTGGATGTGATCGAACGCAGTGCCCGATCGCAATCTCAACTAATCGAAAGTTTGATCGATACCGCCCGCATTACAAGTGGCAAGATCAAGTTGGAGACTCGACCCCTCAATCTGAATTTGCTGATAGACACGGCGATCACCGCCATTCAGCTCTCTGCTGAGGAAAAAAACATTCAGATTACGTCTCGCCTCGCTCCAGTTACAGTGATGGGAGATGTCGATCGCCTAAATCAAGTGCTGGGCAATTTGCTGCAAAATGCGATTAAGTTCACTCCTTCGGGCGGCCGAGTCGAAGTCACGCTAGACACAGTAGAGACGCAAGCTCAGATTCGAGTCATCGATACGGGGCGCGGCATTGCGGCAGATACTTTACCTCATATCTTTGAGCGGTTTCAGCAGGGAGCGTCCGACACGACAATCAGTCAAGGGCTAGGATTGGGGTTGGCGATCGTTCGTCATCTCGTCGAGCTTCATCAGGGCACTGTTTGGGCAGAAAGTCCGGGAGAAGGGCAAGGCACCACTCTATTCGTCAATCTGCCTTTATTGCTGAGTGGCGCGAATTTATTAACCTAAAATTCTCTAAATGTGCTTGGTCAGTTGATTTTGGCTTCGTTTCAATGGGTTGCAGCCCCCTAAATCCTCCAAATTTGGGGACTTTGAAGCTCGAACCCGTTTTGAATTCCAGAATTTTTTTGATCTCAAAGTCCCCCAGAATGGGGGATTTAGGGGGCGAAGTAGCTTGGCGATAAACGATCTTATTTAATTTGCGATCCTGAGTGACCCATGAGCGACATACCTGAAGAGTTTTGGCAAGGGGTTGAACAGTTTAATCAGGGCGAGTTTTATGCTTGTCACGACACCCTAGAAGCCATCTGGATCGAAGCCCCTCCCTTAGAGAAAAATTTTTACCAGGGAATTCTCCAGATCGCGGTCGCCCTCTACCACCTAGGTAACCAAAACTGGCATGGGGCAGTCATTTTATTGGGAGAAGGTGCCAATCGACTGTGCAAATATCCAGAAGACCATGCCGGGATCGATGTTGGAGATCTGGTCGATCGAGCCGTCGAACTTCTCTCAGCCTTGCAACTAGCCGGAAGCAACTGCGTTCAAGATATTGTATTGACACCTTCTTTTGACGCGGATTCTGATCACGAATCGCAGAAAGTCTTCCTTCGTCAGCCAACAATCCAGAAGCTGGCGCGATCGGCTGTAGAGTGACTTGATACAGTAGAGCAACTTCTCAATCTGTCGCACGTCATGTATGGGAGTCGATCTCCTTGAGATACCCGCAAGGGGTCGTCTGCCAAAAACTGCATCTGTCGCGCTCAGGTAAGAGTGATTAACCTGCTGATAGTGATATATTCGAGACGATTCGCCAAGTTTACGCCGCTTTCTATCCTCTGCTTGCTGTAGCCATCATGACATTCTTACCCGTCTTCCGCTTCTCATTTCAGCGCTTGGCCCTGCTGCTGTCTGCAACGTTGATGATCGGGTCTGCTGTGGTCGATCGGGCTGCTGATGCCGTTCCTACTCGCCCTGGCTCGGCCGTTGCTCAAGCGGCTGCACCTTCTCAACCCTTGACGCTGCGGGCCAATAGCACCGTGGCCAATGCCAAAACTGGAGTCGTCGTCGCCAGAGGAAACGTCCAGATCAACTATCCGTCTCGCCAGATTCAAGCTACGGCCGCCCAGGCTGTCTTTTTTAGCAAAGAAAATCGAATTGTCTTGACTGGAAATGTCTACGTGCTGCAACAGGGCAACAGTTTGCGGGGTGAAACAATTACCTACCTGGTCAATGAGGGGCGATTTGAGGCGCTGCCAGACTCCAACAAGCAGGTCGAAGCGATTTATCTGGTTCAAGATGTGCCGCCTGTGCCCCCCGCTGCCCCGTCTGCTGCTGCCCCCACCGCTCCTCCACCCGCCGCCGCCGCTCCTTTTGACTCAAAGCCACAGTTTCAGACACCCGCTTCTACCAAGCGCTAGAATCTTTTAATTAAGAGAAAATTGTCACTCAGGAATGAATGGAGCCACGGAGACATCCCAGACTCCCGGTTGGGCTATTTGAAGGAGCGAGTTTGTGAGGATTGTACTAGAGAATATTCATAAGTCGTATGGGCCACGGGCGATCGTCAATCGAGTCAGCCTCTCGGTCTCGCAAGGAGAAATCGTCGGACTGCTTGGGCCCAACGGAGCCGGAAAAACCACGACCTTCTATATCACCACAGGTTTAGAAAAACCAGACAGCGGACGGGTTTGGCTCAACGATCGTGAGATTACCGCTCTGCCCATTAACCAGCGAGCAAAATTGGGGATCGGCTATCTGGCGCAAGAGGCAAGCATTTTTCGATATCTCACTGTTCAGGAAAACATTCAATTAGTGCTGGAGCAGACCAACGTCCCTCAATGGCAATGGAACGATCGCCTCAGCAGTCTGCTCAAAGAATTTCGGCTCGAAAAAGTCGCTTCTACACTAGGGATTCAAGTCTCCGGAGGAGAACGTCGCCGCACAGAATTAGCCAGAGCGTTAGCATCAGGAGTTGAAGGCCCAAAATTTCTGCTGCTCGATGAACCCTTTGCCGGAGTTGACCCGATCGCTGTCGCCGAAATCCAAGAAATCGTCGCTCAACTGCGCGATCGCCAAATGGGAATTCTGATCACCGATCACAATGTTAGAGAAACGCTGGCTATCACCGATCGAGCCTACATCATGCGCGACGGTCAAATCCTCGCCTCTGGCAACGCCGAAGAACTCTACAACAACCCCTTAGTCAGACAATATTACCTCGGAGACAACTTCCAACCCTGACCACTCCTCACTCCTCACTTCCCCGCCCATGTCGCCAGGACTATCTCAGCAAAATTCATTTCGTCCCGTACGGCGGCTGTTGGGGTTGTCGGTACTCGATCGCTATATCGCCAGTCAGCTTACGTCTCCTTTTTTGTTTGGAGTTGCGGCATTTTCTTCGATTTTGGTGTCGGTTGGGGCGCTATTTGATCTGATTCGCAAAGTAACCGAAGCGGGACTGCCTTTCTCACTGGCCTTCCGGGTGTTTTTGCTGAGGATGCCCTATTTCGTCAGTTTGGCGTTTCCGATGGCGACTTTGTTGGCGACGTTGATGGTGTATAGCCGACTTTCGACTGACAGTGAGTTGATTGCGCTGCGGAGTGCGGGGATCAGTGTCTATCGATTGATCGCGCCGACTATCGTGCTGAGTCTTTTCGTCACTGCCTTGACCTTTAGCTTTAACGAAGCGATCGTGCCCGCCGCGAACTATCAAGCTTCTTTGACACTCGATCGGGCCCTCAACCAAGAACAACCCGAATTCAAAGAGCGCAAAAATATTCTCGTTCAGCAGTTTCGTAAACCCAGAGCGGCAGACGGCGAAACCGAGCAGGTTCTCGATCGCATCTTTTACGCACGACGGTTTGATGGTCGTCAGATGAAAGGCTTAACGGTACTGGATTTTTCTCAAAACGGGTTAAACCAAATTGTCGCCGCCGAGTCAGCCGCCTGGAATCCCGTCAAGAATCTGTGGGACTTTGCCAACGGTACGATCTACATCATTGACCCCAACGGTTCTTATCGCAACATTCTCAAGTTTGAGCGTCAACAGATTCAACTCCCCCGCACACCGCTCGATCTGGCAAACCGCAAACAAGACTCTGCCGAGATGAATATTGCAGAGCTACGCAATTCGTTGGATATCGTAACCCAGAGCGGTGATGAGAAAGAGTCTCAAAAGGTGCGGCTTCGTATCAACCAGAAGCTGGCTTTTCCGTTTGTGTGTCTGGTATTTGGTCTGACGGGGGCGACTCTGGGAACCAGTCCTCAACGCAGAAGCGGCAGGGGTACAAGTTTTGCAATTAGTGTGATTATTATCTTCACCTACTATCTGCTCTCTTTTATCTGCGATTCTTTGGGGCTGCTACAAGTGCTATCTCCCTACGTGGCTGCTTGGTTGCCAACGGCTCTGGGACTGACCGCGGCGGGATTTTTGCTGTTTCGGGCTGCCCGATAAAGCTTGTCCAAAGTAGGTTGAATCAACAGCTAAAAACAGCCTCTCAAACCGCGTCCTTCAGAGCTTCTACCCCCAAGCGGCCAATTCTGGGGGACTTTAGGAGAGGACTTTTGGTTCAAAGCTCCCTACTCTTGTTAGATCTGATCATTCTACCAAGAGGGAAATTCCGCCATGCGTAATCCCAAATCAGCGGTTACTTGCTACAGATCCTCGCTCCTACAATCCTCCAGAATGGGGGATTTTGACTAAGTTTGACTGATCAATTGGTTGCAACTTATTTTCAACCTGGTATAACAACTGGTCTAATACCAAGTTGATCTTTCATTATCAATTTGTTAAGGCTACAGATCCTTCGCCCCCTAAATCCCCCAAAAATGCGGGACTTTGAGCCGTCGTCATGGCTTTGAACTTTGGAAATCTTTCCTTTGTCAAAGTCTCCCAGCATGGGGAATTTAGGGGGCGAAAAGATGGACACTTCCCACAGCACAGATTCATCTCTTTAATTAGCAACGCCTTTGCGCGTGATCTGCTGCATTGCTCTTCACGATCCAACGCTACCAATCGAATCGATCGCCCCCTGGAAATCGAGCATTGCTAAATCACGGGGTGTGCCCCCAATGCGAAGGGAAACCAACGATTCAAAGTCCGCCAGAATGGAGGGTTAGGGGGCGTTCCCGGATCTGCAACCGCAGCGAAAGATTCCGTCGAATTCACGTCTCGTTAAAACCAGTTCCAATCACATTCCTCATCCCTGACAAATCGCCTGGAACTTCTGAGGTACAATGGGTTCCACTCAGGGTCAATTTGATCGCCTTCCCCATGCAAACCGTTCAGCTTGATGATCGCTCTCCGATCGCCCTCCTGCGTTCTCCCCAGACCATTCGCGATCGCTGCGGCATCTTGTTCACACTGGCACAATCCGATCAGTTGCAGCATTTTCGCTGTGATTTGACGCAGTTAGATCGGGTGGCTGACTACGTGTTACAGGTGACAAAAGAACAGTATCCTGACCTAAAAATTCCCTTTCACAGCCGTTGGCGACACTTTGAAGTTGGAGATATTTCACGGGTAGACAGACTCGATCGCGCTCTAGAAAATCTGTCCAAACTCGAAAAAGCCAAAGCAAAATTCGATCTCGTCATTCCCAGTGTGCTACTAGATGCGGGAGCAGGCGATCGCTGGCACTATTTTGAATCAGACACCCGACAAGTCTGGGGACGATCAGAAGGATTAGCCATTGCCAGCTTTCATCTCTTTTGTCAGGGCGCATTCTCCAGCAATCCAGACAACTCTTATCAAACCGATGCTACAGCCCTCCAACAGGTGACCGCCGAATCCCTCGCGATCGGGTTTCAAGCAACGACCGAAAATCCATTAGTTGGACTGGAAGGGCGATCGCAACTCCTGCAAAAATTAGGTCAAACCCTACAAAACGCTCCTGAATTGTTTGGTCAAGAAGCGCGTCCTGGCAATCTGGTGGATTATCTGCTAAAGCAAGCGCCCTCAGACAAGCTATCCGCCACCACAGTTTTGAGTGCCATTCTGCAAGGACTGAGCGAAATCTGGCCCGGACGAATTACCCTCTCAGAAGTCAATCTAGGCGATGTCTGGCACCATTCCGCCCTGCCCAATGTAGACCCTTCCAGCCAGCTAGTCCCCTTTCACAAACTTTCTCAGTGGCTCACCTATTCTCTACTAGAACCTCTACAGGAACTCGGTCTAGAAATCACCGACCTCAACCAAATGACCGGGCTACCTGAATACCGCAACGGCGGACTGTGTCTCGACCTGGGACTCCTACAAGTCAAAAATGACGAAATCTGGCACCAGCGACATGCCCCCAGCTCAGAAGTCATCATCGAATGGCGTGCCCTAACGGTCTGCCTCCTCGACCAGATCGCCATCACCCTGCGCCAACAACTCACCCTGACCGAAGCCGACCTCCCCCTCGTCAAAATTCTACAAGGCGGCACCTGGACAGCCGGACGCAAAATCGCCGCAACCCTAAGACCTGGCGGCCCTCCCCCCCTCCAAATCGAAAGCGACGGCACTGTCTTCTAAAGTTATCTCCCGAATCCCAAATCAACCCAAAAGATTCAGCAACCTCCTGCCGCTCATCCTTCATCCCTCCTCCCTCCTCCGTCCTCCCTCCTACATGCCCCAAGTCACCGTCATCAACCATCCCCTGATCCAACACAAACTCACCCTGATGCGTCGGGTAGAAACCAGCACCGCCAAGTTTCGATCGCTCATGACCGAAGTCAGCATGTTGTTGGCTTACGAGGTGACACGAGATCTGCCGCTAAAGTATGGCTCCATCAAAACACCTATGGCCGCTATGCAAGCCCCCATCCTGGCAGCAGACAAAAAGCTGGTCGTGGTGTCAATTATGCGAGCCGGACAAGGAATTTTGGATGGGATCTTGCAACTGATTCCTTCTGCAAGAGTGGGGCATGTGGGGTTGTATCGGGAGCCAACAACGCTGGTACCGATCGAGTACTACTTTAAAGTGCCTCATGACATCGAAGAACGAGATATGCTGGTCGTCGATCCGATGATGGCAACGGGCAACTCAGCCGTCGCAGCCGTACAGCGCCTCAAGCAAACCAACCCAAAATCCATGAAGTTTCTCTGCTTATTGGCGGCTCCCGAAGGGATTGCCCACTTCCACGATCAACATCCTGACGTTGCGATTTACACAGCAGCGATCGACGAAAAACTGGACGAACACGGCTATATTATTCCAGGATTGGGCGATGCGGGCGATCGGCTGTTTGGCACAAAGTAATTTAAAGCCAAAACTCGTCCCCCTAGTTTGGTATGATTGGAAATAGCTAGATATCTGGCGGCATGGCCAAGTGGTAAGGCAAGGGTCTGCAAAATCCTCACCCTCGGTTCGAGTCCGAGTGCCGCCTTCGATTTTTCACGTTTTGAAAATGCTTAAAAGCCTTTGTGAATAATCAAAAAATATGGCACGATTCGCAAATTGCTGGCACAATCGGCTTTTTTGAGGTCGAATAGCCGATTGTAAATCAGTGGCACAAATTTGGGCTGGTTCACAAATCAGTGGCACAGATACTTGCTTGCTCATCTGAAAACACATTGAAGGACCGAACCTGATGCATTGCAACCGATCTAGCGATCTACTGCATAGTCCTTTGTTCTCAAATCAATGGCACAAATTTTAGGTTCGCAAATTGATGGCACAAAATTCACCCAGATTCGAAAATTAATGGCGCAATCTCGAAGTGAAATTCCTCCTTGTCAACGGTCACGCTGTTTTGCTCTGCTGTCAAATTACTTGCACTGGTTAGTCCGGTAGATTTCTGGATTGGTGACCGATGTTTTGGCTTGCTGTCGCTCCATATCACCATCCGATGCTTGGCTGACTCAATTTAGTAAGTGCCACCCATCACGCTATTTTGATTTTGCACTAGCGTCGCATCCACTGCGTTGAGCAAGAAATATGAGAGGCAAATTACTCTTGTGTAAACGCTTCCTCCAAGAAGCAATGCATCACTGCCCTACGCATCGTCAAACTAACTGCGCCAATTTATTTGTACGTTTTCACGAAAAATGGCGCGGCTTTCAATTTCGTGGCGCATAGCCCAGTTTTACACACATTTTAGCTCTTTCAAATTCATGGCGCAGATTTCCCTCGTTTTCAAATTCGTGGCGTAAGCTTGTTCAACACTACCAAGTTTCTTAATTACCTGCGCTAAGACCTCTGCAAACCGTAGCTTTCAGTCTTCGGGAAGGACTGAAATTATTCAAATTCGTGGCGCGAATTTTCTTTAGAGATTGCACTTTCAAATTCATGGCGCGGATTTTTCTTGTTTTCAAATTCGTGGCGCACTTGTACGTCGCTAAGCAAGCAAAGGTCATAACTGAGCAGAATACGTTAAACAGTTGCGAGTAGGCTGTAATTGCTGATCAGATCATTCGTACTTTGTGAGATTGCCATATTGAGGTGACTTTCTGGGAGAGATGGCACGCTCATAGCCTTCAAATACATTAGCGTTCTGGCTTTTCACGTTAGCGTTCTGGCTTTTCAAGCGATGTCATGATTTCTTTTCGTCTCCAAACTTGTGGCATAAGCACAAACACAGCTAATAACAAACAAATGGTTTATAAGAGCTTGTCAGTGCAAAGTTCGGTAACTATTATCAGCTTTTTATTCCTGGGAATACTTGGATTAAAGCTACTTTCACCACCAAAAACGGATGGAATGAGTTGTTCCATCCGTTTACAAATGCGAATATTTATTTGGGTGTAGGAGACTTGGGTCTTCCCTCTAATTCTTCTTCAAAGTATTTAGAGTCAGTGGTCAATCTAGCCGTCCAGATGGCTGCTGAATCGTTTATTTCTTTTTCTTCAACTTTCTGTTTATAAGATCTTTTCTGAAAACGACAGCTTTAGCTTTCATGCGGCGATTATATTCATCTGCCGCTTTCATATTTGCTCTGATATTAGCAAGAATAGCTTTAAGATTTTCCAGAGAAAAATTGCCTGTCTCAAGTTGGTCTTCACTAAGATCAAGTCCTTCAAAATTAATCATTTTGATGTAACCAAGAAACTCACCTAGGGTGCCGTTGTCTGTTTGTGCATAAGTACGCATTTCAAGAATGCGATCAGGATCAAATAGCAGAATCACATCGCGCCCCTCGTAATTCTTTAAGCACTCACCTTCGGGCACCTCGATTAATTAGTTTTGGGTGAGATGGGATCTCAAATGAGACAAAAA
>NZ_JBJPHS010000155.1:0-11547 GCF_052939495.1 Phormidesmis sp. 146-12
AGTATTGGTCAATACCCGTACTCACTTGATTCATCCCTTTGTTCAGCAACGCCGATTTTGTGTATCAGAACTATTAGCCGTAGAATCAACGGTGAGTCCAGATCATCTCTATCACCTGATTGCAACTGAGCAGGTGTATGTTGATTTGGCTGCTGCACGTCTATCCGAGCCTGAACAAGTTCGAGTCTTTCTAGATCAAGACACGGCTCAAGCGTTTCATCGAATGCAGGGCGAATTCGAGGTGGTGCAAACGGAAAAGCAATCGATGCTGAATTTTAGCATTGGAACTGTCTTGCACTGGGACGGAGTTCCGTGGGAAGTGATTAACATTGGTGCAAATTCAGTTGGATTGTTACAGTCAGAAGGCGAGGTGGTTGAATTAGCCAAGCCAACCCTTAAAAGTTTACTAGACCTCCTGCGTGAATGCTGAAGTCTAATCTGAACGGCTAAAATAGAGAGCCAAACCCTGTTTGTGGGAGACAAATCTGATGTACGACCGGATTCAACATCTGCGACCCAAATCGTTCAAACGTAAATGCGGAGTGCGACGAGACACCTTTGAAAAGATGGTTGAGGTGCTGAAACCGAAGTTGACCCGTAGCGGCAAACGGGGCGGACAAGGCAAGTTCAAGGTCGAAGACCAACTGCTGATTGCGATGGAATATTGGCGAGAATACCGAACTCAGCTTCACATTGGGCAGAGTTGGGGCATTGACGAAACGACGGTGGGTCGGATGGTTCGCAAGATTGAGACGATTCTGATCCAGTCGGGTGAGTTCAGCTTGCTGGGTAAAAAGCACCTGTATCAGCCGAGTTCTAAGGGCAGTGTGCTGCTGGTGGATGTGACAGAGTGCCCGATTGAACGCCCCAAAAAAACCAGCGATTATTTTACAGCGGCAAGCAACGGTGGCACACACTGAAAGCGCAAGTAGTGGTGGACTATCTAACGAGGATGATCGTCTGCACTGCCTTTGGTCAAGGACGAAACCATGACTTCCGCCTCTTCAAGGACTCCAAACTGCCGACCCAACTTGAGCAATTGTGGGTCGCCGATAGTGGTTATCAGGGGATGACGAATTTGCATGCCGATACTTGTACCCCTGTGAAAAAGTCGCGACATCAGCGGTTGTCGAAGGCAGACCAGCACTACAACCAGCAAATCGCCCAAGTGCGAATTGTAGTCGAGCATACCAATCGTAAGTTGAAGGTGTTTCGGATTTTGTCGGAGCGCTATCGTAACCGTCGGAAGCGATTTGGACTACGCTTCAATCTGATTGCAGGCTTGCTCAACTATGAACTTGCCCATCCCATTTGATTCGTGCAGGAGGTCTAATCACTAACCAGGGTAGGATGACCGCTGAATTGCGGCTGCGATAGATACGGATCGATGACTCACGCCAAAATGGGAAGGTACTGAGGAAACAAACGAGGTAGGATGCTCCCGCATTGATGAACAAGCTGGTTTGAAGACTCGAAGGCAGATTCGGATATCCAAGCGCGGTAGCTTCGCTTTACGCAGTGTTCGCGGTCAGACAAACTCCCAGCGCGAGATACAAGAAAGTAAACAAGGTAAATCGTTTCATTTGAGATTCGCTTAGTTTGACGAGAACCCGAAAACGCAAGTCTAAAGTTCACTCCTACTATTTCCGATGAAGCTTATTCTCTGTACCAGACGCGCACACATTGAAAGCAGTTGATTGTAATGCCTTGACTGATCATCACTGGGTAGAAACCATTGCTGGTCGTCACTCCGTAGACCCCATCACTTGTGCCTTCGATGCGATCGCGTAAAACAAAGGTCTCAACATTGATCATCTGTATCGTTGTACTTTCGATCCACTGATTGACAGCACTCACAACCTTAGAGAAGGATTCATAATCGGAAGCTCCGCCGAAGGGTTCCCGTTCAGTAATCCGAGGCGCAAAATCTTTGCACTAATAGCAGTCCAGACCGATCCTCGGCGGCGGAAGATCTCGGTAGTGGCGAGACCAGCGACTACATCTGTGAGAAAGACGATTGTTCATTTCTGAATACGTTTACTGATTCACACTGCTCATATGTCGAGGTGCATAACGTTCTCCAACAGCAATCCCTTTTGGTGCAACGACTTCGATGCGCTGTAGGTCTTCTGGTGTAAGAGTAATGTCTGCTCCGGCTGCATTCTCTCCTAAGTATTTGCGACGTTTCGTTCCTGGGATCGGTACAATATCTTGACCCTGAGCTAAGAGCCAAGCCAGAGCAAGCTGACTAGGCGTGACGCTTTTTTCAGCTGCGATCGCCTTCACTTGCTCGACCAATTGCAGATTCTTGTAAAAATTTTCACCCTGAAAGCGGGGAGATTGGCTGCGATAATCGGTTGGATCTAAATCTTCTGGTTTGGTAATTGCACCAGAGAGGAAGCCGCGCCCTAGCGGACTGTAGGCAACAAAGCCGATCCCCAATTCGCGCACTGTGGGAAGAATCTCATCCTCTGGATCGCGGCTCCATAGCGAGTATTCTGTTTGCAATGCGCTGATCGGATGAACTGCTTGCGCGCGTCGAATTGTAGCTGGCGCTGCTTCTGACAGACCAAGATAGCGAACCTTACCTTGCTGTACTAGTTCTGCCATTGCTCCAATTGTTTCTTCGATCGGTGTAGTCGGATCAACCCGATGTTGATAGTAGAGATCAATGGTGTCAATTCCCAAGCGTTGCAAAGAGGCATCACAAGCAGAGCGCACATAGTCAGGTTTACCACTCACGCCTAGAAATTGCCCATCCGATGTGCGAACATTACCAAACTTGGTCGCAACAATCACTTGATCACGACGAACACGTTCACGTGCAGCGGAGCTTTCGCGGATTGCCTTGCCAACGAGCTGCTCATTCGTGAATGGACCATACATATCTGCGGTGTCAAGGAAGTTAATGCCTAGATCAATCGCATGATGAATGGTAGCGATTGATTCTTGATCATCAGTGCTGCCATAGAACTCAGACATACCCATACAGCCCAACCCCATCTCTGAAACCATTAGTCCTTGATTGCCTAGCTTTCGCATCTGCATGATTACTTCTCCTGTGTTCTTTCGACTTCCGAGATTTAGCTCATTTGTCCAATCGGTCGAACAATGATTTCATTCACATCCACCTCTGCGGGTTGCTCGATCGCAAAGGCAATCGCACGCGCGATCGCATCTGCTGGAATCATTGCCTCACGAAATCCCTCCACCCATTCCGCTGCTTCAGCATCCGTGATCGTGCTGGCAAGTTCAGTTTCCGTCACTCCAGGCGAAATTACCGTCACCCGGATGTCTGTCGATTCTTGCCGCAGTCCCTCGGAAATCGCCCAAACTGCAAACTTAGTGGCGCAGTACACGGCTGCGGTTGGATAGACGTTGTGCCCGCCGATCGAGGAGAGATTGACAAACTGCCCTGATCGTTGCTGCTTAAAGAGAGGTAGCGCAGCAGCAATGCCATGAAGCACACCGCGAATGTTCACATCAATCATGTGGTTCCATTCATCGACCTTTAGTACCTCTAGCTTGGAGAGTGGCATCAAGCCTGCATTGTTCACCACAACATCAAGGCGACCAAATTTAGCTTGGGCAAACTCGACAAAGGCTTGCATGTCTTCGAGGTTGGTGACATCAAGGGTACGGTATTCTGCTTTGCCACCTTCAGAGCGAATTTCGGCAGCGATTGCTTCTAGTCGATCGGTGCGCCGCGCCCCTAACACAACCCGTAAACCCTGACGAGCCAGCAATCTAGCAGTTGCTTCACCAATACCGCTACTAGCTCCGGTGATAGCAACGACTTTGTTTTCTACATTCAACATGATGGTTCTCCTGACTGTTGAGGTGGATTGAAATTAAATAGACTGACCACCAGAGACTTCAATTCTCTGGGCATTCACCCAGCGATTGTCTTCGGATAATAATGCTGCAATCGCCCCGCCGATATCATCCGGAAGACCCACACGACCCAGAGCCGTTTGCGAAGCGAGGAAGTTGTTAATCTCTGGATTGTCCCGCACTGCACCGCCTGCAAAATCTGTTTCGATCGCGCCCGGAGCCACAACATTGACAGCAATCTGTCGGTGTCCTAGTTCTTTTGCCATATATCGAGTCAAGACCTCGATCGCGCCTTTCATGCTGGCATAAGCTGAGTAGCCCGGCAGCGTAAAGCGAGCCAGACCCGACGAAAGATTCACAATCCGTCCGCCGTCCTTAAGCAGTGGCAGCAGCTTTTGGGTGAGGAAGAAAACGCCCTTGAATTGGATGTTCATCAAACGATCAAAATCGTCTTCAGTGGTTTCGGCAAACGGCTTATAGATTCCAATTCCCGCATTGTTCACCAGAAAATCAAACTGCTCGGTCTGCCATTGATCTTGAAGTGTTTGTTTGACATATGACACAAATTCATCAAAGGTTTTCGTGCTGGAAGTATCCAGTTGCAGGGCAGCGGCTTTACCACCGATTTCTGCGATCGCAGAGACAACGCGACTTGCTTCTACCTCGCTGCTGCGATAGGTCACGATCACATCAACGCCTTTTTTAGCAAGTGCCAAAGCCGTATTTTTGCCCAGTCCTCGGCTCGCTCCTGTGACCAATGCGATCTTTGTGTTGTTTGTCATGGTTTTCTCCTTGTTAAAGTTGCGGAAGTCGCTCTAGCTAAGCGATATGGCGACCAGCACTAGTTTCTCGGTGAAACTCTTGTCCACAAGTCGTTGAACTCTTGCATGTCCAGAAAGGCAATCGCTTCGATCGCTTTGCCATCCTGCATTTTGAAATACCAGGTGTAGGTGTTCCGATAAGGTCTGCTGTCCCCAGCGGTCGCTGCTCCATCCCACAGGACAATGACCATATCGCCATCTGCCCAGATGCCGCGTACGGTTGGCACGATTGGGGTCGATAAACGGGCACTGGTTGGATTAATGACTTGATCAAGTAACGCTTGCTTGCGATAGGTACCCGCAGTTGCGCCAGTGCCCGTAATCGTCCAGGTTGCTTCTGGAGCGAGTAGGTCAAAGAAGTTGCCAGTTCCGTTTCGCCAACCGTCGAAGTACTGCCGGACGATTTCCTTGTTGCGCTGTTCGATTACCTGAATCTCCTGTGCGTCTGCTTGATTGGACTGAGTTGCCTGGGCCAAATCTACGAGTGCTGGAAACTGATCGAGGGCAGGCGGCTTATTCAATGCGGTCGAGTCATGACTTGGCTCAAACGCAGTCACATTCGACTGAAAACCTGCCTCATCCGTGCGAGCTTGCGTCATCGCCGGAGCCGCTAGCAGCCCAATCAACCCCGCACCTATCAAAACCTGACCCAAATGATGCATCTTCTTTAACCTCCTGAAGTTTCTATAACAAAGTAGCTGTTTCGCTCTCATGTCCATTGAATTGTTCGTTATCGCTTTGGTAAGACATTTTTCATTGAGTCTTTGTGCGCGAAATTCTAAATCAGGTTTTGCGCTTTTGCAGTTTTGGCAGCAAAATCTTCGATTGTCATTTGTCCTTTGCGAGTTTCAGTTCCGTTGTTCTCAAAAACGATATGACCGGAATTAAAACCGCGCATCATCTCGCTGTAACTGTTGACGGCTTCAGGCGAAAACCCGAAACTGGCAATTGTCGCCTGCCACTCACTTTCGGGGAGGGCAACGGCTTGCACGGCGCGCTTGAGCGCAGCAGCAAAAGCGGCGGCGACATCATTTGGCGAATAATCTGCCGCACCATACAGTTCAATGATGCGTTTGCCCGTCCAGTCTTCGGTCAACGCTTCAGCGGCAGCGCGTCCGATGTCGGTAGCGGAAACCATCGGGAGTTTACGGTCTAGCGGACTATAAAAACTCGGCAAAATGCCTTTTTCGGCGGCAATCGCAGTCATGCCGTTCCAGTTTTCCATGAATCCCGCCGCCCGCAGAAACGTGACGGGAATCGTCAAATCGTCGAAGATATTTTCCAAAAGGTAAGTTGTCATGATGTTGCCCGTCCCAGTAGCGTGCTGCGAACCGACCGAAGAAAGCAAGACAACTTTTTGCACACTGGATTGCGCGATCGCTTCAACATATGCTGCACCAATGTTTTTGGCTAAGGTGAACATATCGGCAGCCTGATAAGCAGGCGGATTCATTGCATAAACAGCAATCGCGCCGTCTAACGCCTTGGTTATTGCATCTGCGTCAATGACATCAGCGAAAGCAACGTCCGCGCCTTTCGCCTGCCAAGCGTTAGCGGTTTTGTTCGGGTGCTTCGCAGTTGCGATTAGCGCAAAGCGCAACACAACGCGCACCGGCAGTTTCTTTTCAAGCAACGTATCGGCAACCACAGAACCCGTTTGTCCGGTCGCACCAAACACTACAAACATAAATTTCCTCCTGAAATGTCGAAACCAATTTTGATAACCGAATACACCTAACGGCGCAGTTCAACGGCAGGTTCTACTTTTGACAAGTCCAACGATCTAACGTTTAATTGCTGGTCTTCTCTTACGGCATGAATTTATCCTAGGCTTGAAAAGCTTTGACGTGAATATACAAACCTGGCAGATAATTGCCTAATCCTCTCAAGTAAGGCATTGGTAACGGAGAATTGTCCTTATAATGAGCGCAGCAGCAGAGTTTAAGTTAGAACAGCATGACGATTGATACACTCAGCCACAAGAGCGCGATCGACAAATATGAAGAACTGGCGGCATTGGTCGATCGGCATACTGATAGCCAGGGAAACGGTGTCCATGCAACTGCGATCGCTCCCTTAGAGTTCACGCGAGAATGTAATCCTGTCGCAGTCATGCCCGGTGTCAGCGAACCGCTTCTTGCGATTGTGATACAGGGACAAAAAGAATTGTGGCTGAACGAAGAAATCTTTCAGTATGGTGTCGCTCAATATCTGGTTTTGTCGGTGGATTTGCCAGTGACTGCCTGCGTGACCCAGGCGACTCCCACTCAACCTTATCTCGGATTTAAGCTGAAGCTAGACCCAGCCCAATTTTGTGAGATCATTGCTCATACCCAGCCATGCATTAGTCAAAAAGAAACCGTGAAAGGCTGGTTCGTTAGCAATGCTGAACCATCTTTGATTGACTGCGCTCTGAGGCTGGCCAAACTTTTAGACACACCGCAAGATATTTCATTTCTGGCACCGATGATCATTCGCGAAATCTATTACCGTCTTCTGATGGGTGAACAGGGCGAAGCAGTTCGCCAAATTGCCACTGCTGGCAGCAATATGCAGCGCATTGCTGAGGTGATCAACCACATCAAAGCAGAGCTTACGAAGCCGTTGCGGGTTGAGGATCTTGCTGAGCAGGTGAATATGTCCGTTTCCTCGTTCCACCGCCACTTCAAAACAGTCACCTCGATGAGTCCGCTGCAATATCAAAAACAATTGCGACTCTTAGCTGCGCGCCAGATAATGCTTGCTAAAAACGCTGATGCAGCTCAAGCTGCTTATCAAGTCGGGTATGAGAGTACTTCACAGTTCAGCCGCGAATATGCCCGCATGTTTGGTGCGCCTCCTATTCGGGATGTTGAACGTTTACGGACAACCTAAACATTGCGATCGGATGAGGCTCTGATGATTGTTTAGTCTAAATTCTGACAGATCTAAGCCATACGGCGATGCGCTGGTTTGCAATCAGACATGTGATCCCGGACAGGAAACATGCGATCGGACAAATTAGCAGCCCAAGTGCAAGCCCATTTGGCATCTGCGCCGATGTAGCCGCGTCGCTAATCATGCCAACCAACAGCGGCCCGAGAGCTGGCCCCAGAAGAGCAGAACCAATCATGCCAAGACTGGATGCCATCGCCTCCTTACCCTTACCCGCTACAAGGTGTGCAGTGCCAAAAATCCATGGCAGGATAAATGCGAAGGTAAACATACCTGGCACCAACAAGAGAACGGACATCCATCCGATCGGCACGAACAACGCCGCCGTTGTCACCACAGCGATGATCAGGAAGAGAATGGCAGGAAGCAGAAGCAATCCCTTTGTCCCAGAGCGAATCGCGCGGTCTAATCCGCGTCCGCCCAAGAGCGATCCGACGATCCCCATCAGTCCCTGCAAAAGCCCAATCACCAGTCCGACTTCGCTGGCGGTGTAGCCATGGGTACGAATAAGGAAAGGTGCGCAAAAGATGTAGAAAGGGGCTGTGGCAAAACCGATGCCGATAGCAGTGATGAATAGCCAACGGAATGCCGGAGACGAAAGCAACTCCAGGCTCGATTGCAAAAATGGTTCGACATTGGCTGCCATGGACTTAAGCGGCGGGGTCGGTTCTACAAAGAACATCGCTAACAGGGCAACCAGCCCTCCAATGGCTCCGGCACCAAATAGGGCGACACGCCAGCCTAACGTATCGCCGATCGCGCCGCCAACAGCGAACCCGACCATAGCACCGAGCGGAATGCCCATAGAGAAAATACCTAGCGCCAGACCGCGACGTTCTGGGTAGATTTTGCGCGCAATCAGCTTATGTCCTGAGGGAGTGCAGCCAGCCACACCAGACGCGACACCAAACCGCGTCAGAACCAAAAATACCAAACTCGCGGACAAACCGCCAAGCGCTGTCATCGCGCTGCAAAGCAAAATACAGGAAATGAGGACAAAACGGGGCGAGCCGCGATCCGAAGCACGGGCAAGCGGCAATAAGAAGAGTGTAAAGCAGACTGCGAAGGGGATTCCAACGATTAAGCCGACTTGGGTATCAGTCAGCGAAAGATCCGCTTTGATCGACTCGAACAGAATAAACGGCAAAATTCTGTCGATCTGAGCGATTGCATTGGTAAGGAAAAGCGTAAGAAGCAGGGCAGCTTGTCGCCATCCTTGCACATATTCAATGTCGGTCTCTTCCAATTGGGAATTTGGTGGTGCAGTATTTTCTGTCATGTTAATTACCTACCTGGCTTGGATACCCAAAGTTGATTTTGGTCAATTTTCAAAAGTTGATCTTGGTCAGTTTTTCAGATACATCCCAAAGTCGCGCAGCCGCATCGGTGTCTGTAGCCTGCGGAGGCACCTTTGACAAAGCCGGAAAACCGCGCATTTCGTTCAGCTTATTTGGGCCATAATAAGCACCAGATTTCGCATCGGGTGAGGTCGCCGCAAAAAGCGTTGGGAGTGCGCCCTGCGGCA
Organism: Phormidesmis sp. 146-12; assembly: GCF_052939495.1. Lineage (NCBI taxonomy): Bacteria > Bacillati > Cyanobacteriota > Cyanophyceae > Leptolyngbyales > Leptolyngbyaceae > Phormidesmis > Phormidesmis sp. 146-12. Next base: position 9,115 of record NZ_JBJPHS010000155.1, read on the forward strand.
CCGGTTGGAAAAGGAACCATAAAAGAGTTCGCCAAATAACGCGGGCATCCCACCCGCCAGGCGAGTTATATATAAGATCCGTGCGCGCGATACCCGGATGTGCTGCAAAGCTGGCTACGCCCCATTGACCAGCTTCGCTGCGCCGTTGTAATTCAAAGGCAAACATCAGACAGGCGAGCTTCGATTGGCTATATACAGCCATCGGTTTGTAATTGTGTTTTGCCTGCAAATCATCGAAATTGATAGTGCCGTTCCGCGCAGCAATGCTTGATAGCGTGACAACGCGCGCATTTTTCCCCTTGCACAGCATCGGCATCAGTTGCGCCGTTAGGGCAAAATGACCCAGATAGTTGACACCGAATTGCAGCTCAAAGCCATCAGTGGTTTCCATTCGCTTCGGAGGCATCATTACACCCGCATTGTTAATCAGCAGGTCAAGACTGTCCTGCTGGCTGCGGAGTCGTTCGGCAAAGTCCTTTACGGACTTAAGATTGGCGAGATCAATTTGTTCAAAACGAACTCTCGCTGATGGCACTTCGTTACGAATTTTTGCGACTGCCGCTGCGCCTTTTTGAGAATTGCGACCCGCAATGATAACATCACCTCCAGCCCGTGCTAATGCCAGGGCATCCTCGAATCCGAGTCCCCCAGTGCCGGTAACAACAGCCGAACAGCTTTTTTGAGAAGGAATATTTGCAGTTGTCCAGTTAGCCATAAGTTTTGCCTCTTAAAGAGTTGAATTTGGAATTCAATCGTGTGTCCGCTATCTTCGGCTTATTAATGACTGTCTAGCCAATTATTTATAAGCCAAAAAAATTAACTAATCGCACGCCAAAATGTCTCGAAGCCAGTTTGGCAGTGTTTTTTTGCGTTGTCAGGGTCATTGATCATCGTGACGCTTGTCGCTTCAGCTAACCCGTGTAGAAGTGCGCCAACAAAGCTCATCGGCGCTGTTCGCAAAGAGCCGTGGGCGCGGATGCGTTTGATTAAATCGTTAAAGTCAACGGCAACCTTGTCTGCTGCATTGCGCGTCGCAGGTGTAATGCCATCTGAAACATTCAGTTGCCTCAAGGCAAGCCGCTTGTGGGGATTAGACACAGCCCAGTCGATCCAGTTTGACCAAGCATGAAGAACCTGTTTGCGGAGATCGCTACTCTCCGGAAGGTCTTTCATGGCGGCGGCAGTCATTTCGGTTTTTAGTTCGAGATAAAGTTGGTTGAACAAATCAGCCTTGGTCTCGAAGTAAGTGAATAGTGAACCATTTGCAATACCCGCCTCTTTAGCGATTAACGCCGTTGGCGCACTCAATCCCTGTGAGACAATCATGCGGATTGCCGCCTCCATAATTGCATTTCGCTTATCTTCGCTTTTGGGTCTGACCATCCTCAAATCACATTCATGAGTGACTACACAGTCAATTATGTAAGGTGCATCTCAGTTTTGCAATAAGCACAAATGCTTAGATCTCAACACCTTTGAAACGAATGGTTTTGAAAACCTGTCTCAAAATGAGTCTTGAAAGACTGAGGTGCACTCATTAAATGAGAACTGTGGCACCCAAAAAAAGTCGCGATTTCTGTTGTGTCTTGTGCCATTGTCTTATCCTTAAACTTCATCTATAAACTTCTTAGTGCATAGCACTCTAGGTGGGCAATACCAGTACCTCGTGGGTCACTGTTGCTGCATTTCCGCCTGTTTGGGTTCCACCACCAAACACAAAGATTCGGTTGCCAATTGCCGATGCTCCCAATCCATGTCGTGGCGTTGGCAAGGGCGGCAATGCCTCCCACACGTCGGTTTGCGGGTCATATACCCAACTTTCGGCGAAAACCTTCTGCTCTGGAACCCACTGTTCGCCGCCAAACACGTAAAGCTTGCCGTTGAGTGCGGTTGCAGCCAGACCTCCTTGGGCTTGAGGCATCGGCGATCGCGTTTCCCAACGATCGAGTTTGGGATCATAGACCTCAAGATTTGGCACATTGACTTGGCGAGCAGTACCATCAGCATTCTTGGTAAAATTGCGCCCCCCAACCACATAGATCTTTCCATCAATGACAGCCGATGCTGCACTGTTTCGCGCTGTGGGTGCATTGGCACGGGCTGACCAACGCCTAGTTGTGGGATCAAATACTTCGTTTCGCACACTATCAATGTGGTCAATGAACAGCCGAGCATCCTCAGTCGCTTGAACGCGCCCACCAATCAGGTATATCTTGTCATCGACCACTGCGGATACGCCCTCGGCACGAGCCGCTGGCAGGTCAGTCCCTCCAGTCCAAGTATTAGAGGCAGGATTGTAGATGAACATTGTCGGCTGCGCCCGCCAGTCTGGAAATCCGCCTGTGAAACCGCCAATACCATAGAGCAAGCCATTGACAGCCGACAGTGTAATGTGATGGCGGGCTTCAGGTATCGGTCTCAAGGCTGTCCATG
>NZ_JBJPHS010000156.1:0-11484 GCF_052939495.1 Phormidesmis sp. 146-12
AAGTAGGAGAAGTCACCGTCTTGGCAGACTATTTTGTGATCGTGACGGGCTTTTCTAAGGTGCAGATTCGCGCGATCGCCGCCGCCATCGAAGACGAAGTAGAAGAAACGCTCAACCGCAAACCCCTGCGATCGGAAGGGTTGGCAGAAGGCGGCTGGGTGGTGCAGGATTACGGCGATGTGATCGTCCACATTCTCATGCCTCAAGAGCGCGAACACTACGACCTCGAAGCCTTTTGGGGACATGCGCCCAAAGTTGCCTACGAGCCACTGGCGATCGGCTAAGAGAAGGGCTAAGTTTTGGGTCAGTCATTGAATCTTGAAGATAAGTATTCAGGCTTGGTTTTAACATTGAAGTTAGAACTGAGCCTTTTTGTTGAGTATTTTCTAGAGACTCTGGGCGATCTATTCTTTATTGACAGGGTTATAAAAAAGTTATAAAGATGAAGGTGCCTGCATAATGTCCTACTACATTTGCAATGCAACTCCAGACGATATTTCAAACCTGGAAAAACTAATAACAGTCTTCATGCAAGAAACGTTTCAGCGTCCCTGGGGAGGAACCCCTCAAAAGCTGGCACAAGACGGTTTTGGACGTGAATTTGAAATGATGGTCGCAGAAGCTGAACTCCAAACGTTAATCGCTTTTGCAGCCTGGGAATCATCCTATGATCTTCACTATTGCCTTAACGGGGGCGTGGTGATTGATCTGTTTGTTGATCCGATTCATCGGGGTCGGGGGGTAGCAATCCAGTTGATTACCGCGATCGCTGTCAAAATTCAGCAGCAGGGCGGCTCATACATCGCGGCTCATACATCAAAGGGCAGGCGGTCGAGAACCCAAGCGTTCAACGACTTTATCAACGCTGTGCCCGATGTTTTCCAGGAGCCGATTGTTATGTGTCTGGGCGGGCTTTCCGGCAACTCGCCGAATTATCGGGTCAAAGTCTGCGCGACGTGGTGAGAAATCTGCCTGAGCTGGCATGGAACTACGAACCTTGAAGTAAATATGCCTCTTGAGAAAAAAAGGAGGATGAGCGATGTCAACACAGGAAAGATTTGATTCAAGTCATACGAATCGTTTACCGAATATCTTTGAGCAGTCACCCATTCTCACAAGCTACAACGCTGGGTGGAGCAACATGGCTATAGAAGCTCATCATCTACCACCTGGAGAAACTCCCGAATACTGTCTCGATCACTATGTGATCAGCATAAATATGGGGCACAGGCTCCAGGTAGAGCAGGTTGTAGAAGGAAAATCCAATAGAGCAACCTTCTTTCACGGTACGGCTGTGATTTGTCCAATCTACAGTTGTCACTTTTTCTGCTGGAACAGTAAGCTTCAAACGCTTTCCCTAAACCTGAAGTCGGAGTTATTTAACCTGAGCGCGATCGACCTATTAGCAACCGATCGTGCAGAGTTGATTCCTCAGTTTGGAATTCAAGATGGGCTGATTTATCAGATTGGGTTGGCCCTTCAAGCAGAACTGAAATCGCAGGGAAGTGGAAGTCGTTTGTATGCCGAAACACTGGCAAATACACTTGCGGTTCATTTGCTACGGCATTATGCAACCCAGCCCTGTAGCACTCCAGTTTACACAGGTGGACTCTCTCAACATCGGTTGCATCTTGTCACAGACTACATCAACGATTATTTAGAGCGCGAATTGAGCCTGAATGAACTGGCAGCGATCGCTCAACTGAGTCAACACTACTTTTGCCGTGCCTTTAAACAAGCTACTGGGCTGAGTCCCCATCGGTATTTGATTCAACAACGAGTCGAACGGGCAAAGCACTTGTTGAGGCAAGGGGAGATGACGATCGGAGAAGTGGCGATCGCTTGTGGGTTTACGCACCAAAGTCATCTACATCGTCACTTCAAACGCTTGACTGGCGCAACTCCTAAAATCTGGCTCAACTCATAACAAAAATGTGCAAAAACAATAAGAATGTGCAAGACATTCAGAAGGAGAATTTGCCAGTGTTAAGTCAGCCTGAAAACTAAGGGCGATCAGAGCTACACAACTTAACACCACAATTGAGTTGAAGTGGAGGATTTGATGATGCAAATTCGAGAGCCTGAGCTTTGGCAAGAATTAGACCACAAACAAGCCTAAAAGATTTCGGAGTATTGGATTTTCTGATATCTTTTGCCTCAGTAACTTAAAGGTTCTACAGGTGCATTGTAAAATACGCTACCCATACATCGAAAGTGTGTTTGCTCATCCTTAATTCCGTCTTAACAGGAGAACAGAAATGAAAAAGAAATACAGAATAGGTGTGTTATTTGCATTTGTCTTAACACTGTTTTTTGTTGGCAGTGTATTTATTGTCAATGCCCAGCAACGAACAACTGAATCTCAATTTCAGGTCACCAAAAAGGATCATAATCGAGAGCAAGTAGTGGGGAAAATTCAAACTAGTTCAGTTAGGCTATCCAAAAAACTCACCAAGAGCCAGTTGGATCAACTGCAAACAAGAATTAGTCGCCCTTCACAGAATGTAATTAATAATATTATTACGGGCGTAATTCCTCCTCAGCCTACATCATGCTTCGGAATTCCTTTGACTGACTATTACGTTTGTGTTGATATTTGGATTGAAGACACTTCTCCCGGCCCAGGTTAATGGATTACGAGAGGTCGTATCGTGATGGGCATCACGATCTCGCAGGATGTGTTGTCGTACCTAGTAACCTGGCAATAAAAGATTTGACATTTGCATTTTGGCGTGAGTTTTGGCTACGCTCAACCCGCTAAACGATCGAGTGTTGAGCGAAGTCGAAGCACAATCTCTACATTTGTAATAACAAACATTGCCAGGTTAATAGCTCATTCCTTCTGCCCCTTAAAAAGCTATTGTGTACACAAGTCGTTTACTGCTCCGCTTCAGTCGGCTTCTGCTCCCTAAATCCCCCAAAATTGGGAGACTTTGAAGCTAAATCCCCCAAAATTGGGAGACTTTGAAGCTTAGTTCTGGACGGGGTATGTTTCGGGTAATTTACAAATTAGAACAAATTAGATCTTCAAGGCAGTTTTTACGGCTAACTCACGGCTCACTTAAGGCACCTAAACCCCAAAACTCCCTTATACTAACGGATAGATTCGATCGTTTATTTTCTGGCTCGATTTATGAACTCCTCAGTCGTTTGCCCCGTTCCGGTGGAACAGAGACCGATTAATGAGTATCAAGACCTCAAAGAATCGTGGTTTTTTAGATGGGCAACGCTTGATCTGGTGGGATACATCAAGCCAATTGCAATTTTGTGGGGCTTGAGCTGGCTGCTGGCGGGGCCCACGGCGGCGATGAGCTTTTCTCCTGCTAGACACCCCCTGGAATACGCACTGTTGGGGGCTGCTGGCGCAAGTATTATTCCGGCCTTGGCGCTGATTCGTCTCTATCTGGGCTGGTCATACGTCAGGACGCGACTGCTCAACACCACCGTTTTTTATGAAGAATCGGGCTGGTATGATGGGCAAACCTGGGAAAAGCCGATCGAAGTGCTCAATCAAGATCGGCTGATCGTCAGCTATCAAATACAGCCTATTTTGCAGCGTCTCAACCGCACGTTTGCCTTCTTGGGCACGGCTTTGGTGAGTGGCGGATTGGCGTGGCTGATCTTGTAGCGAGTTAAAAACTAGTAACTTTTTGAGAGTGGAGTTCCCGTCTAATGTTAGAGTGCTATGCATGACAAGGGGAAGAAGAAATCAATCATCGGCACAACTTGAAGTCAGGCTGCTGCGAGAAGGCATTCCAGAATCTGTCCATTCCGCTGAGGCGGTGATTTGCGACGATCGCGGGCGCATTCTTTTGATGGCGGGTAGCGCTGACACGGCGACGTTTGTTCGTTCTGCGTTGAAACCGTTTCAGGCGCTGGCGATGACAACTACGGGGACTTTGGAGCGATATAATCTGACAGATCGCGATTTGGCAATCATCTGTAGCTCTCATCAGGGCACCATTGAGCAAGTCAGACAGGTTTTCAACATTTTGTGGCGGGCGGACATTGACCCGACGATGCTGCAATGTCCCGTTCCGGCAGGCAAGCGCAGTTCGTTAGAGTACAACTGTTCGGGGAAACATGCGGGAATGTTGGCGGTGTGTCAGCAGCGAGGGTTTCCGTTTAACAATTATCTTCAGCATCACCATCCAGTACAGCAGTTGATTTTGAATAAGATTGCGGAGTTGCTCAAGATCCCGGCGATCGAGTTTATTACGGCAAAAGATGACTGTGGCGCCCCGACTTATTTTATGCAACTGCGGCAAATGGCCTGGCTCTACGCCCACCTTGCATCGGGCAACAGTCTCGACATGGAGCGAATTTCACGGGCGATGACGCATCATCCAACGATGGTGGCCGGAGAAGGCGAGTTTGACACCGAGTTGATGCAGCTTACCCAGGGCGAAATCGTCAGTAAGTCAGGGGCAGAAGGCGTGCAGTGTGTGGGACGAGTCGGTGAAGGTGTGGGGTTAGCCATCAAAGTGAGCGATGGCGCAAAACGAGCGAAATACGCCGTTGCAATCCACGTTCTCAAACAAATGGGCTGGATCACGCCTTCTGTTGCAGAAGCGCTATCGGAAACGTATATTACGATCGGTCGCTACAAACGATTAGACGTGATCGGTGACCTGTCCATGCTGTAGGGCTTCTGAAACTGGCACAATCGATCAAAAATCCCGTCAGGTAACAAGATTCACAGCGTCTACTACAAGTTCGCTGTTAAGCTGAATCATTGCAATTCAGCAAAATTAGTAATTTGGCAATCGCTGCCCTCTCAACCCTTTTATCGTCGTTCCTGCCCTATGAGTGAGACTATCCTGGACGTTCGCAATCTTGAGGTTCGGTTTAGAACGGATACGAGAGTGGTGAAAGCGGTCGATGGCATTTCGTTTCAGGTGCAGCGCGGTCAAACTCTAGGAATCGTTGGTGAGTCAGGATCGGGCAAGTCGGTCACTTCGTTGGCGGTGATGGGACTGGTGCCCAATCCTCCGGGCAAAGTGACGGGCGGTGAGATCTGGTTTCGAGATGCTCAGACAAGTGGAGAGCCGATCGATTTGCTGCGCGTCCCCGATCAAGAATTGCAAAATTATCGCGGTGATCGCTTGGCAATGATCTTTCAGGAGCCGATGAGTTCGCTCAATCCGGTTTACACTTGTGGGTTTCAAATTACTGAGGCGATTCGGCTGCACGAAAAGGTTTCTGAATCCGAGGCGAGACGACGGGCCGTAGCCCTGCTGCAAGAAGTTCGGTTGTTAGCACCGGATGCAGAACTCAAGCGCCGCTATCTCGAAGACATCGCCCAAAACAAAAAACAACCCAGCGAGGCAGAAATCGATCAGCAGATCAACCGTCAGAAGTTGGCGATGCTCGATCGCTATCCTCACGAGCTTTCGGGCGGACAGATTCAACGGGTGATGATTGCGATGGCGATCTCCTGTAACCCGACGCTGCTGATTGCTGACGAGCCGACGACGGCCCTGGATGTCACCGTACAAGCCACCATTCTGGATCTGCTGCGAGAACTGCGCGATCGGCGGGGTATGGCGATGATGTTTATCACCCATGACTTAGGGCTGATTGCTGAAATTGCCGATCAGGTGGCGGTGATGTATGAAGGCAAAATCGTTGAATATGGGCCCGTCTGGGAGATTTTTTCAAACCCCAAACATCCCTACACCAAAGGCTTGCTGACTTGTCGGCCACAGCCCGATCGCCGCCTGCGATATTTGCCCACGGTGTCCGATTTTATGGAAGTTTCGACGTTGCCCACAGGGGAGCGGCTGATCGAGGCAAAACAGCAGGATGTGGCTCAGGTGCTTCGCAGTGCAGAAGAAATCAGTGAGGCAGAATTTAACTCACGTCTGCATGAGTTGCAGCAAAAACCGCCGTTGCTGTCGGTGCAAAATTTGCAGGTAGCCTTCCCGATTCGAGGGGTGTTTGGGCAGACTCAACGCTATGTGATGGCGGTTAACGACGTTTCGTTTGACGTGTATCCGGGGGAGACGTTGGGACTGGTGGGTGAGTCGGGCTGCGGAAAGACGACCCTGGCAAGAACCCTGCTGCGACTGATCGAAGCCAAACGGGGACAGGTGCGCTTTGAGGGGCGAGATATCTTATCTTTGTCTCCATCAGAAGTGCGGCAGTTTCGCCGAGAGGCGCAGATCATTTTTCAAAATCCCTACAGTTCGCTTGATCCGCGCATGAATATTGGCGAAGCGGTGATGGAGCCACTACAGATCTACGGGCGGGGTAAACCCAAACAACACCGAGAACGGGCGGCCTATCTGTTGCAACGAGTGGGCTTAAATCCTGAGTTGATGAATCGCTATCCTCACGAATTCTCAGGCGGTCAGCGCCAGCGGATTTGTATTGCCCGATCGCTTGCTCTCAACCCTAAATTCATCATTTGTGACGAGTCGGTTTCTGCGTTAGATGTCTCAGTCCAGGCGCAGGTGTTAAATCTGCTCAAAGAACTGCAATCTGAGTTTGGCTTGACTTATGTCTTCATTTCTCACGATCTGGGTGTCGTGAAGTTTATGAGCGATCGCATCGTCGTCATGAATCGAGGCAAAATCGAAGAGATCGGCACGTCCGAGAATATCTATCGTCACCCAGAGCATCCTTATACCCGTCAGCTAATTTCTGCGATTCCGACAGGGACGCTCGATCGCATTCGAGAACGCCAAGCACAGCGCGGAATTTCGGCTTAATAAGGAGTTATGCCGCTACAGCTTGGATGAAATTTTGGATTTGACCGCTCTATTTGTCAACGTAAGTTATGTCACTGCTTCAAAATGCCATTGACTCTATACAGGTTGGTGTCGAAGACTACCTGATGGACGATAACAGAAGATATCTCTCCGCAGTTAGAAACATTTGTGCTGGGATTCTTCTTCTTTACAAAGAAAAATTAAAGCGATTATCACCACAACACGACAAGGAGGTTTTAATAAAGCAATTCATAAAACCTATTTGTGATGAAAAAGGTAATGTATTGTTTGTTGGTGATGGTGAGAAAACAGTGGATGTTCAGACAATTAAAAAGAGATTTAAGAGTCTTAAAATTGAATACGATTGGAGCCGATTTGAAGAGATCAATAAGCTTCGCAACAACATAGAGCATTATTACACAGATAAGTCGTCTGGCGCAGTCCAAGAAGTCATTGTCACTTCATTTCTTTTGGTTCGAGATTTCATTAGTAAATATTTAGAGGAAGAGCCTTACAACATTCTTGGTGAAGCCTGTTGGCAGACGTTATTGGAGACAGCAGATGTATATCAGGCAGAAGAGAAAACTTGCAAACACTCGTTCGAGGCATATGGCTTTGAAAGCCAGGTATCAAAGCATATATTAGAAAGTATTAGATGCCCCTTTTGTCATTCAAGTTTAATTAAAGCTAAAGATCAGTCTGATATTTTTCCCTCCTTAGCTTGTTGTTCATGTAGTGAGGAGCTTGAAATTAATGATGTAATAAAAGAAAAAATGTCGTATGACGATTATGAAACTGAAGGAAGCTTTGCCTTCTGTAATGATAGCGAAACTGCGAACTCTGTAGTAAAGCTGGGCGATAAATGGATTTGCTTTTCCTGCCAGGTAGTCCATGATGATGTGGGACACTGTGAGTACTGCAATGAATTGATCGCAGGAGATTTAGAAGACACTTTTTTGTCAGGTTGCTTGATGTGTGATGGTCAAATGGGTCACTACATGAATTCAAGTGCATACAATGACGACTAAGATGTGCTTTCAGCAGACGCGACATAACAACGGACTGCCGCAAGTCACTCATGGGGTCGTTGAGGTTGCTTGCAGCCGCTGATCAGGAATGTTAGCCAACCCTCAAAACTCAAGCCGCTGCTCTACGGTGTTTCTTGGCCTGTACCTGTTGGGTAAGAATTAGCTAAGTCCAACTAAATGCTCTATCTAATTCAACAAGCTTGAGACTGCTTCTAGGGTGTACGATATAATGCGTTTAAGCCTTCGTCGATCCACTACAGATTCCTATGACCTCCCAGCAACTTGAAGAACGCTCTCAACAACTTGAAGCACGAGTCACAACGCTAGAGGCAGAATTAGTGCAGGTGAAACAAATGCTTTCTGAATCTCTTCAGAAAAAGGAACCTTGGTGGTCGAAAATTGCGGGTAGCTTTGAAAACGACCCTACTTTTGATGAAGCTGTTCGCCTTGGGCAAGAATGGCGCAGGTCTGATAAGTAGAATGATTGCCTCCTACCATGTATATCCTTGATACTGACCATCTCAGCCTGATTTAACGCAACGGTCAAGAGGGAAAGCGAATTTTAGCGAGACTCGGGGCGATCGACGAGCTTGAAGTTGCTGTGACGGTAATTACCTACGAAGAACAAGTCAAAGGTCGGCTCAGTCTTTTAGCCAGGGCAAAGATTTTGGAGGAACAAGTTTTTGCATACCAAGGACTGCGACAGCTTTCCATTGATTACCAATCGATCGCAATTCTTCCTTTCAACCATGCAGCAGCTTTGGAGCATCAACGCTTACGAAAAGCTTATCCTCGACTGGGGAATATGGATCTCAAAATTGCCGCGATCGCGATGACCAACCATTCAATCTTACTCACCCGCAATGGGTCAGACTTTCGGCAGGTTTCAGACTTGCAAATAGAAGATTGGTCAAGCACATAATCAGAAGCCCCCTTGAAATTGGAGGGATCTAAGGGAGCTTCTAGACTGTGCGATCGTTCGTCACTTACGGTAAAAAGACGTGAATTCGATGAGAGTTTTTCCGCTTCGTTGTTCACGGCTCCTGCCCCCCAACCCCCCAATTTTGGGGGACTTTAAGAGAGGAATTCTGGTTCAAAGTCCCTCACTCGTGGGGGATTTAGCGATTATCTCTAGCTATGCTTGCTTAAGGAATAACGGATGGTTTCTGATCTGCAATGAACCTAATTTTATTCATACGGCAGTCTCTTATCGTGTAGCTAAGTTATCTAATACTCATGAGATTGGATTCAAACGGTCAGATCTGGTAGACCACCTAAAGCAAGCGGGCTTTAAGAATGTTCAGATTATGAAGAATAAGATGGACTGGTTTATCAAACCACACTGGATAGCAGCTCAGAAATAGATCCGCCGAATGATGCTGTGCGCCAACAAAGGCGAGATAACGATGCTTGTCATGTTCACACATGAGTGACCGCCGATGAAGTAGATTACTCTCTAACAAAGCACAATCGTTCAGCCAGAAACTCTAGTGATCAGTCAATAACGTTGCTATCGCTAAACTCAGCCAAGGCAAGCTGGTATGAATTAGCATGACTACCGAGAAGTATCAACGCAGTCTAAAAGAGTCCCCAAACTTCTGAGATGAATTGTCGATCGCTGCCTAAAGTGATTGCAGAATGTTAACGTAAATGGGGGCTTTTCTAACTGGGAAATCGAATGAGTCTGTTTACGTTGCGATCGGTCAGCAAAGATTTTGGCATTAAAGAGCTTCTTAAGGATGCCAGCTTTAGCATTGAGGAAGGCGACAAGGTTGGGTTGATTGGTACTAACGGATCGGGCAAATCGACACTGCTAAAAATGATCGCAGGACTGGAGCCGATCGACGCGGGACAACGCCTAGTCAATCCCAGCGCCAGAATTGTCTACCTTCCCCAACAGCCCGAAATCGACGAAGACCGTACCATTCTTGAGCAAGTGTTTGCCGACAGCGGTGAACAGATGTCACTGGTTCGAGAATATGAGGAACTGTCAGACAAGCTGGCTCACGGACAGGGCGACCAAATGGCACTGATGGCTCGATTGTCTGAAGTGTCTCATCAAATGGAAGCCGTCGGCGCTTGGGAACTGGAAACCAACGCCAAAATCGTCCTGACCGAGTTAGGAATTGATGACGTTAGCGCTCGAATTGGCGATTTGTCGGGCGGCTATCGCAAACGGGTGGCCTTGGCGACGGCGCTCTTGTCTCAACCCGATGTCTTGCTGATGGATGAGCCAACCAACCATTTAGATGCAATGTCGGTCGAGTGGCTGCAAAGCTATTTGAATCGATATCGAGGCGCTTTATTATTAATCACGCACGATCGCTATTTTCTCGATCGCGTCACCAATCGGATTCTAGAAATCGATCGCGGCGATCTTTACACCTATTCCGGCAACTATTCTTACTACTTAGAGAAAAAAGCCCTCGCCGAAGAATCTTCTGTCAGCACTCAGCGCAAACATCAAGGCGTTTTGAGACGAGAATTAGAGTGGCTAAAACGCGGGCCAAAAGCGAGAAGCACCAAGCAAAAAGCTCGGATTGATCGCATTCACGATATGCAAAATCGTGAGTTTAAGCAATCAGTTGGAAAGGTCGATATTGCTACGGCTGGACGCAGAATTGGTAAAAAAGTTATTGAATTAACGAATATTTCTAAAGCGTATGACGATCGCGTTTTAATTAAAGATTTCACTTATGAGTTTAGTCCCGACGATCGCGTGGGCATCATCGGCGGCAACGGTGCTGGAAAATCAACGCTGATGAATATTATTACCGGACAAATTGAACCTGACTCCGGCAAAGTAGACATTGGCAGCACGATTCACATTGGCTATTTTGACCAGCATTCTGAGGAGTTAATTCACTCGCTCAATCAAGATCAGCGCGTCATCGACTATCTCAAGGAAACCGCAGAATTAGTCACGCTGGCCGATGGAAGTGTGATCACCGCGTCTCAAATGTTGGAGCGATTCTTATTTCCGAGCAGTCAGCAATATGCGCCGATTCACAAGCTGTCTGGCGGCGAAAAGCGGCGATTGTTTTTGCTGCAAGTGCTATTGAGTGCGCCAAACGTTTTGATTTTAGACGAACCAACGAATGATTTAGATGTCCAGACCTTAGCCGTTTTAGAAGAATATTTGGAAGGATTTAATGGCTGTGTGATTGTAGTCTCGCACGATCGCTACTTTCTCGATCGCACCGTCGAAACTATCTTTGCACTTGAACCCGGCGGCAATTTGAGACAGTATCCCGGCAACTATTCAGTTTATCTAGATTACAAAAAAGAAGAAGATAACAACGTTTCAAAGCCAGAGGAAAAACCTACTAAACCGATAGAACTACCCGCGACATCCACCGCCAACAAATCGCGTAAAATCTCCTTCAAAGAGAAGCGCGAATATGAGCAGCTAGAGGCACAAATTCCTCAGATGGAAGCCGAAAAAGCAGAGATCGAAAAGAAACTCTACGGCACTCCGCCCGATGGATTTAGTAAAGTCCAAAAACTGTCCGAGCGATTAGCAGAACTCGACCACTTGATCGAAACTTCTACAGAACGCTGGCTCGAATTAGCGGAAGCGATCGGGTAGTTTGAATTGGAAATTTTATCTTCAAGATCTCCTAGCATGGGGAATTTAAGGGGCAGAAGCTTGACATCGAGACGAAAAAACTTCGTCGAATTCACGTTTATTTAACGTCAGTTCGATGAGAGTGACTCGCTTCGTTTCAATCGGCTTCAGCCCC
>NZ_JBJPHS010000157.1:0-11472 GCF_052939495.1 Phormidesmis sp. 146-12
TATCGACACTGCATAGTACAACACCCTCATTCATCCCTCTATTATGCAACGCCTTTAATTCGTTCCCAGTAGTCATTTCTCAGCGCGTAATGGCGAGGGTTCATCAGATTTTCTCAAGCATTGATAGTTCAAGTCTAGCCAAGTGATGACACGCCCTAGCCATTTGTCCAGCTTGAGATCTACCAATTCATCTGATGCGATCGCTTCCTTTCATACCGCATCCTGGAATCAGTCAATCTTCAGCTCACACTATGACTTCTGAAAATAATGCATTGTCAGCATTCTCAAATCAATTAGCCGACGCGGTAGAACAAGCCGGACAGTCTGTTGTCGCGGTGAATGCTCGTCGGAGACACGCTTCGAGTGGGGTGTATTGGCGATCGGGCATCGTGGTTACAGCCGATCACACCGTCAATCGCGATGAAGAAATCAGCGTTACTCTACCGGATGGACGCAGCGTTTCGGCCACGGTTGCGGGTCGTGATGCGGGGACGGATTTGGCCTTGCTCAAACTGCAAAATGTGGAGCGATCGATCGCTCAAATCGGAGACTCTTCGGCCCTGCGAGTCGGGGAAATGGTGCTGGCGATCGCTCGCTCTAGTGAAGGGGCAACCAGTGCCAGTCTGGGAGTAATTGGCTCGATTGGGGGCAGTTGGCGATCGTGGCATGGTGGCCGCATCGACCAATTTATTCGCCCTTCGTTGAATCTGTATCCAGGATTTTCGGGTGGGCCGCTGATCAATGCTCAAGGACAGGTGATCGGTATCAATACGGCCGGCCCGCGACACATGACGCTTTCAATTCCAGTGGCAACGGTCAATCGCGTCGTCGATCAACTCCTGCAAACTGGACGAATCGCCCGTGGCTATCTGGGATTGGGAATGCAGCCCGTTCGATTGCCCGAAACTCTATCTCGATCGCTCAATCTTTCTAAAAGCGGCGGCGTGATCGTAGTTAGCATCGAGCCAACTGGCCCTGGAGACCAAGCGGGTGTTTTACTGGGTGACATCATCACCGCATTAGATGGAACGGCGATCGCTGACATTGGAGACGTTCATGCGGTACTCGATCCCGATCGCGTTGGACAGCCCATCACAGCCCAAATGATTCGCGGCGGTGCCTTGATCGAAACCACGATTACCGTCGGCGAAAGACCAGGGAGAGAAAAATGATTCAGACAGAAATTGTGGCGATCGCCGATCGCTTGCGTCGCTCAACGGTGCAGATTCGATCGAGCAAATCGGGGGCTGGATCGGGCGTGATCTGGTCGTCAAATGGACTGATTATCACCAATGCTCACGTCGTCAGGGGTCGAGAAATCCAGGTAGAACTCTCCGATGGGCGAGTCTTGCCAGCCCAAACGATCGCTCAAAGCCTTCAGCGAGATTTGGCCGCTTTGCAAATTGATGCGACGAATCTTCCGGTTGTTGAAGTCGGAGATAGCGATCGCCTGCGGGTCGGTGAGTTTGTGTTGGCGGTGGGCAATCCTTTGGGTCAAGTTGGGGCGCTGACAACGGGCATTATTCACACGGCTCCCGGTTCCTGGATTCAAGCTGATATTTCACTCGCTCCGGGCAATTCGGGGGGCGCATTGGCGAACGCTCAAGGTCAGATTGTGGGTATCAATACGATGATTGTCTACGATCGCGGCTTTGCCATTCCCAGTCATGTTGTGCAGTGGTTTCTCAAAAATTACGCCGATCGTCCCTATCTGGGCGTGACCTTGGAATCGGTGAGCGTCATGTTGGGCAAAAAACCTACCTACGGGCTGCTCATCACCCAGATCGAGGCAGAAAGTCCCGCAGAAGCAGCCCACTTGTTGCCGGGAGACATTCTGATTGGAGTCAGAGGCACCCCCTTCCAAACGATTAACGAACTGTTTCACATTCTGGAGCGATCGCACACAGGAGACGGGCTACCTTTAGAAATTTTGCGTGGGGGCGTTTCCAAAACAATTGAAGTGGTGTTGTACGGGCGATCGACGGATGAAGCGGCAGCAGCGTGAGGAGTTCCCATTGATTGGCGTTTTGGTGGTGGCGCGATCGGCGGTGATGCGGGCAGGTTTGGAAGCGCTAATTGCGACCGATTCGGCTTTTGAAATTGTCGGAAGCACTGCCTATTCTGACCTGTTTGCTCAAATCGAGCAGCATCAGCCCCAAGTGGTGTTGTGGGAGTGGAGCGAAGAGGAAGAAACTTTCCCAACTTTGCTGACAGAGAATGGGTTTCAGCCTGTGATCGTGCTGTTAATTGATGATCTGTCTGAAGGTGCGATCGCCGAGTTGCTTCGGGCAGGCGTTCGGGCGATTTTGCCAAGTGAAGCGTCCGCAGATGAAATTATGGGCGCGATCGTCGCTGCCGCTTCGGGTCTAACGGTTTTGCATCCCGACATCACAGACGTTCTGTTGCCTACGCTCCCCAGTCCCCTTCCTGATCTGCCGTCTCAGTCACTCACGCCTCGCGAGATCGAAGTTTTGGGAATGCTGGCAGAAGGCTTGAGCAACAAAACGATCGCCCGTCGTCTCATGCTTTCTGAACACACGGTGAAGTTTCACATCAGTTCACTGTTTAGTAAGCTCAATGTCTCCAGCCGTACCGAAGCCGTGATTTTGGGCGCTCGACAGGGACTAATCTTGCTGTAGTTGAGCCGTCTAAAATTTAATTAACGTGAATTCGATGGAATCTTTCGCTGCGGTTGTTGATCCAGGTAGCCTCCTAAATCCCCCAATTCTGGGAGACTTTGAACTGAAAATCTTGGTCTAAATCGCTTTCCCAGTCTGCGACGGCAGACTTCGTTCTTGTAGGCGCGGTTTGAACCGCCCATCTAATTCGCAATCCTCAAACGATCGGCTGCAACACCCGCACTTCTCCGATCGGCTGCAACACCCGCACTTCTTCGATCGACTTCACCTTTGGAAAATGTTTGTCCACTAAAGCGGGAATTTCTTTGGCGCTGATTTTGCAGTAGCGAGCTTTTCCAGGCATGACCACATTCGGCCCTTGACCGCAATTTTTCATACAGCCCGTGCCTTTGATGGTCACGTCATCCAACCCGCGATCGCCCAACGCCGTCTCTAGCGCCTGACAAACTGCCTTGCCGCCTCGCTTCATACAGCCCGACTTTTGACACACCAAAATATTAGCTTTTGACTTGCTGGGTTGAATCTCTGGCTTAATCGCATCTGGCTTAATCGCATCGGTGGGCACGATCGGCACAACTGAGTAAGCTTTCAGTTTCGCAAATTCGCTTTCCAACTCAACTTTCTTCGTGCCCTCAACGCTCACCCAATCACCCGGAATTAGCACCCGTCCCAGTTTTGCCCTTGCTTCTTTAGACAACTTAATAAAACATTCACCATCCGCTGTCGCCAATCTCAGTTGCTTGATTTTGTAGCCATCTTCAACGATGTAGCCCAAAAACCGCCCTTCTAATCTGAATGCAGATTGACTTTTTTTCGATTTCCCCATTGTTCGATTCCTTGATGATGGTGGACGTTGAATGAATTTGTGAAGCTCTAATTAAAGTCAATTCGATGAGAGTTTTTCGCTTCGTTGTTCCCGGCTTCTGCCCCGCAACTTTGGGAACTTTCAGACCAGATTTTTGATTCAAAGTCCCCCAGAATTGGGGGATTTAGAGGGCTGCCTGGATTGACAACCGCAGCGAAAGATTCCGTCGAACTAACCTTAGACTAGTGAATTGACCAGCAGCGATCGAGCCATTGGGTCAAGGTTTGACGCGGGGCGGTTAACTGCTGAATGACGCTTCTGACTTGCAAAATGTCAGTCAAGTTGTTGACATCAACTCGGAGAAAGCCGTCAGAGGTCAGAGTACAGGCGATCGAAAGCTCTTGAAGGCGGTAGTGGGCAATCCAGCGATCGCCGCGAGAAATTTGCAAGATTTGTCCAGGAGCGGGCTGAGAATGCTTCATGAGTGCCGGGTAGTTGAGATAGATTCTTAACTTTTGTTGAGCGAGATAGACGAGTGTCCTGGTTTCAAGAAGAGCTTTTTAACAAGGAACTCAGTTTGTCGAAATCAGATGCTTTGTACTAGATAGATCAATCGTCAGTGAGCTTCAATTTATTGCGAAAGATATTCAATAGAATATAAGAATCAAGATACAGCAAAATCTTTTATTTGCAAACACTTGTCATTAAGCTTGCCCATTTCCTCACAAAAACAAAGCGCGGAAATAACGACTAAACCGCTCCTAAAACAGGACACAGTAATTCGTCACATCCGCGACTTTCAACTATTTAAAACGATTAAGCTGCCTTGCCTCTCTAAAGGTTAGAGAACAGAAAATCCTTTAATTCAAGGTTTGAGAAGTGCCGTTGCGAGACAACTTTGGCGAAACGGGAAGTTTTTGAGCCGTTTGTAACGACTGCACCAACTGAGCCAGCGCCGACTCTAGCTGCACGCCTGGATCTTGAGCAACCCAGCCCTGAGTCGTCAATTGCCGAAACTCAAAGTGTAAATGAGGGCCCGTAGAATTGCCCGTACTGCCGACTCGCCCAATCACCGTGCCTTGCTTCACCACTTCTCCAGGCTTGACAAAGATTTCTGATAAGTGAGCGTAGAGGGTTTGCTGAGTGCCTTGAGTGTGTTCTAGGGCGATCGCCAGCCCATATCCCCCAAAGAAATCAGCCAGCATGACGCGACCTGTCAACGCCGCCAAAACCGGAGTCCCCATCGGTGCGCCCAGATCCGTCCCTGAGTGATGTCGCTGATCGCCCGTAATCGGATGAACTCGCCAGCCAAACACCGACGTAATCACCGAAGGAATCGATAAAGGAAACAGCAAGCGCACATTATTGTTTCCAGGAATTCCGAGTGGGCGAACGCTGCGATTGTAATAGTTTTTGACAAAGGCGGACGCAGACAGCGGAGTTGTCACCGGAGGCACTGTATTTTCCAAACGTCGCTCATAGCTGACTCGCTCAACTCGAATCGGAGCCGCCTGAGCCGTAGAGTAGCCGCCTGTAAAGCCACTCGATCGCTCCCTTGCCACTTCTCTTGGACTACCACAAGTCCCATTTGCCAAGGTTTTTCCCGCTTCTAAAGCAAATTCACAGCCAGAGGAGCGATCGGTAAAAACGATCGTGCTGGGTGCTTCGTACTCATTCGCTGGGGAAGCCGTGGATGGAGAAGTTGTGGATTGAGGAACCGTCTCAATTTGAAGAGCAGGCGGTTCGGGTTTTGCTGAAGCGGGAGAGACCGCAGAGGGCATCAGATCAGAAGCCGTCTGAGAGACAGAAGGAGCCGCCTTAGACGGGGTAGAAATTACGATTTGAGGAATGTCAGAGGGAGCCTGCGCCAGGGCAACTCCACTACTTAGAATGCCAACTCCGCTCAGGCAGCTTAACCGTTTTAGTAGAGAACGCTGTCTCCAAAAGCTTTGGGCATTGCGCGGCTGACTCATCAACACTCTCCTCGATAAATAGGACTGGGATAGCTCTCAGACTTGTCGCCCACGATCGTGCGAAAGTTCCGACATAGCTTGGGACGAGACGGAAGCGAGAGAAATGCTCGATCGAGCGGCTCACCCAACTCCGTAATCTTGCTCAACCCTAGTTAAACATATCCCAAGTTTTTGACTCTGATCCTCGAAAATTCTACGAGCAATTGCTGCCTAACGGACACTTTATTTGTAAATTTACGGGGGGCGATCATACTTTCTTGATACAGCCTTTATATTTCAAATCCGACAACTTGAGGAATCCGTTGCTAAAGTGAACCTAAAATCTAGCAAAATCCGTTATGCACACCTGGCACTGGCAAACCTGGAATGAGCTTCCCTATCTAACCTGTAGCTTGCTGAAATCGTGGCAGCACGGCTTTTTTACGCAGCAATTTTCTCCGCGATCGCCTTTCCTCCTGACCGAAGTTCTCAATCCCAATGCCAGCGCTTACCGACTTCAGCAAGTCCACGGAAACAACGTGTTAGCCCCTTCGGAGATGCCCGACTTTTCAGCAGAGAATTTTTTGGCGGGAGATGGTCTGATCAGCGACCAGTTTGGTCAAGCTGTCTGGGTGTGTAGTGCAGACTGTACCCCCGTGCTGATTGCCGATACGCAAACGGGACACGTCTCCGCGATTCATGCAGGCTGGCGAGGAACTTCTCAAACAATTGTGCCTCACGCGATCGCTCGACTTTGCGCTCAGGGCAGTCAGCCATCCGATTTACGCATTGCGATGGGGCCCGCGATCGCAGGTGAAGTTTATCAAGTATCTACCCATGTCGCTGTCGAAGTGGGAGCGACGGTACTGGCGATCGATCCAGACAGTCCGCTAGAAGCCAGCATAGAGCGACTCTTGGCCCTACCCAATTCCCCCATACTCCCCGATGCGACCCCAGGGCGAGTCCGATTAGACGTGCGACGGGTGAATGCGTTGCAGATTGAGCAGTTGGGCATCAGTCCCGATCAGGTGGCGATCGCGCCTCACTGCACCTATCAAGACGCGACCAAATTTTTCTCCTATCGTCGCGAAAAGCTCAAAAAAGCCCAATGGTCAGGCATCGTCAGTCAAAATCCCACAAGCTAACCAGATAACACAATGAAGTTTTTTCGCTTCGGTACCCAGCGCGCCAGCCCCTCAATTCCCAATTCTGGAGAACTTTCGGACGAATTTTTTGGCTCAAAGTCCTTCGCGTCATCCCCCATCCCTCATCCCTCATCCCTCATCCCTCATCCCTCATCCCTTCTACCTCCCTCCCCAAAGCTTTTAGCGAAAGACTCCGACTACTCTCGGCATTGGGAAAGTGAGCATTGATTGCCAGCGCATTGTTGTAGCTCTCGATCGCCGCCTGATGTCTGCCCAATCGCCCCAAAGAAACGCCCCGACTGTACCAGGCTTTATCAAATTGAGGATTTAAACTCAACGCCTCGTCATAGCTTTCGATCGCCGCCTCAGTCTGTCCCAAGTGCCCCAGGGCGCGGCCGCGTCGATACCAACTGTCAGCGCAAATTGGATAGATTGCTAACGCTTGATCAAAGCTAGCGATCGCTGCCTCATATTGATGCGTTTTGCGAAGGGCAATGCCGCGACTAATCCAGGCATCATGAAAGTCAGGTTTTAGGGTGAGAGCCTGGTCATATCGGGCGATCGCGTCTTCATCAAACCCCAAATGCTGATAGGCGCACCCTTGATTGTGCCAGGCTTCATACAAATCGGGTTTGAGCGTCAAAGCTTGCTGATAACTGGCGATCGCATCTTCGTACAGACACAGCGCCTCTAGCGTATTGCCCCGGTTGTACCAGGTTTCGTGAGAATCGGCGTGAAGGGCGATCGCTTTGTCGTAACTTTCTAAAGCTTGCTCGTGAGAGCCGAGTTTGTGCAAAATATTGGCGTAGTTGTACCAGACTTCGTGTAAGTCAGACTTGATGCGTAACACTCGTTCGTAGCAAATTAGCGCCTCCGCATAGCGCCCCAACCGATTAAACAGGTTGCCCTGATTGTAGTGAGCATCGGAAAAATGGGGACGAAACTTGAGGGCCCGATCGTAGCTCACGATCGCTTCATCATAGCGGCGCAGTTGAGTCAGCACGATCGCCCGATTGTACCAGCCCCGCGCGTAGTCCGGTTTGAGTTTGAGCGTTTCTTCGTAGCAGTGCAGCGCCTCCCCAACCGACCCCAACTTCACCAGCGCATTGCCCCGGTTGTACCAGGCTTTGTAGTTGTTGGCGTAGAGGTCAAGCGTGCGATCGTAGCTGGCGATGGCTTCTTCATATCGTCCCAGTTTTGCCAGGATCATGCCTTGATTGTGCCAGGCGGGAGCAAAGTCAAATTTGAGAAGGATGACTTCTTTAAAGCTGGCGATCGCCGCTTCATATTGTCCGAGTTCCTGGAGTGCTCTCCCTCGCTCATACCAACCGATGTACCAATTGGGATACCGCTCTAATGCTTTGTCAAAGTAGGCGATCGCCCCTTCGTAGGAGCCAGCTTTGCTCAGTTGCCGTCCTTGATGAAGCAGAAATTCGATTTGCGAATTGAGAGGTTGACGCATATCCTCACAGACTGGGGACATGCTCTTCATATTAACGTGGAGTGCGATCGACAAATTACTACGGTCAAGATTTAACACGGTTGCAGACGCGAGAAATCGCCTGTAAGACTCTTCCTACAGACGATTTGTAATGTGAAGTACCCAACTCTGATGCTACGCATACAGAGCGGGCTTCCAGTTTCATCGGTCAGTGCCACGTTGGGGAATCTCGCGAACAAGATTTCGTACCGAGTACGATCTTGGTCTTACCTGTCCTCCGGAGGTGTGCTACACGCGCTGTGAGCCTAACTCCCGCAGCAGATTGCTCTACTACCCTGGCAGCAACCCTGCTTCCCAAGGTTGTTGATTTCAATTCGACAAACGCATCTTGGATTTACGGAAATCTCCGACCAGCAGGACTTGTTTCTTTCCCGTTGCTCATGCTCGTTCCAGGGCGAGTTAGACTCAAGCCTTTTGTTGTCAGCCATGCGGGTGGGTCAACGACCAATACAAGTATATCAAACTCTCTCGTTGCGTTTGTAAGAGAGTGGCGCTTCTTCGCCGTCCCCAAGCTCTTGTTCAGCTACGCTTCACATCGGTTAAGGGGACAGTTCATCAACGCCCTGGCTTTCATCCCGACGCTCAATCAAAGATTAGAGCGCAAGACTTCCCGCCGAATAGTCAAACAGACAACAACTGCCGACCCAACGCTTGAGCATCGTTTAAAGCCAGTTGCGGCTCTTTGAGATTGAAGTTCAACGCCAAGTTAGACACTCTGCCTTGGTAAGTGAGATTGACATTTAGCAACACCCGCCCGCCCGAAGCGGTATTGAGGTCAGCGTCAAAACTCGCCGAATTGATTTGCAGCAGATTGGCTAACCCAAACCGTGCAATGAAATCATTGGCAGACGCGGCGGCTCCTACACCTCGCTTGGTTAGCGCCAACGTTTCTTGAGTTGCGGTTAACGTTCCAGTCGCAGTTTTGAGCAGTGCCAACGGCCCAGACACTCTGAGATCAAGGTCGATCGGAGTCGTATTCAGCCCTCGTCTCGCCAACTCAAGCGCTCCCTTGGCGATGGTGAGTCCGCCTGTTGCCCCTTTTAGTGCCGTTTCGAGTCCTGCAATCTCAAGCCCTAACTTGGTGATGCGGGCAGCGTTGGCGGGGCTGGGAATGCCAGGAGAACAACTCGTCTTACCCGTAAACGGGTTTTTGATGCAGATGTCGGCTGGCTTGAGGCGAGCAATCTCCTGCTGTCGGGAGCGAATGCCATTACTAAGTTCGTTGACTTTGACTTGCTTGGTGTTGAAGTCTGCTTGAGCGCTGTCAAACTTCTGTTGAGCCGCCGCCCGTTCTCCCCGGACGATCGCTCGTTGTTGATCCACCGTTTGCTGAAGACTATTCACATCTCGTTGAGCCGCATCGACTCGTGTTTGAGCGATCGTGATATCGGCTTGCGCTTTGTCTGCCGCTTGTTTGATGACTTGCGTGGCTTCGGTTTTGATGAACTGCAAGAGATCGGTTTGCATCGTCGCAGAAACTCGGAAGTTTGCCCGATCGGTGAGTCGCGTTCCGCTTGCCCGCATACTGCCGCCAAACCGACCAAACAAGTTACCTGACACCGCAAACAGGAAAGAATTCTCGCTGACGTTAATGCGAGTTTCACCCCGCAGACCCAGAAGTTGAACGGCTCCAGACACATCCATCGTCGGGATTTGGTTAGGCTTGATTGCGAGGAATACACTCGGTTTGGGTTGACCGTTTGCTCCCGTGAGTTGGAAGATGCTGAGGTCGATCGGGTTCAGTTCACCGCGAAGGTCGGCACCTTGATCGCGGTCGATGCTCATTGCCACAGAGCCACCCAGCCCGAATAAGTCCAGCGAACCACTACATTCAAAGCGTCGATCGCTGATTTGCACATCGCCACTAAACGCCGTTTTGTCAGCAATCTTGAGATAGCTGCGTCCCTCTAATCGGAAGGCGGTGCTGTTTTTAGGCTGAATGGCGACTCGACCTGCAAAACCCATCTCGATCGTATCCGCAACTTTGCCAACCATTTGGAAGCCAGTGGCGAAGCCTGTCGAGCCAGATGCCGCCAACCCAAACGTCGTCTCAAAACTGGCGAGATTCTTCACCGCACACTTGCCTTTGAGGAACACCACAAGTCCCTCTTCGTTAGGAGTCGTGACGGTCGGCAAGATGCTCAAAACTGAATTGACTGGCGCGGTGGATGCTAATCCGAGTTGTGAATAGGCGATTTGTTTGAGGGCAGGTTGAGCGGCAGTCTGTCTAAATTCGTTGGGCGTGGTGACGAGCCAGCCGAGACTTCCTGACAGGGCACCAAATGAGACGGCGGTGTTGCCAACCCGATCGGACAGCGGCATCGCCTGAATTAAGTCGTTGACAGAAAGCGTCTTCATGCCGTTCATTAGTTTGGCAAGACTGGCGTAGGCGTTGATTTCGGGGCCGCCTTTGTCGTCGCCTAAGAGCGTTCCGTTAGGACTCAGGTATTTGGGCAACTCTAAGAAATTCTTTTTGAGGGAGAAGGTGAGATTGAGGTTTTTGGGAGCCGAGTTGGGGTCGAGGAGGAAGTCTCGATCGGTAAAGAACTGTTTGAAATTCGACAGCAGTTTCCCGGCTTCTGCAAGGTCAAAGGTCGGCATCGGAAACTGAGCATGGGCACCCAATTCAACGCCTTCTAGCCCCAAGTATTCAATGCCAATCTCGTCATAGAACAAGGGAATCGGAATCGGAATCACCGTCTGATACACAATCACCATAAATAGTTTGTCGAGAATCAATCGACGGTGCAGACTGCGCGACGAGGGCAGCGGATTGTTCTCAATTTCAGGTAACAGCAGTGAACTCGCCAGCGTTACCAAATCGAATTGGTCTAGCGTTGCATCGACTTGCAGCAAGAACAAGCTACCGCCTGCCAATTCGCCAAACGAGATGCCGCGAAGCTGTACACAATTCAGAACGGGCAAGACTCCCATTAGCGCCGGAGACATCAGCTTAATCGGCGGATCGCCTTCTTTGACTCGTGCATCAAGCCGCACGCTGCCTTCGGGGGTGACGGCTAAATCAAAGTCAAAGCTCTGAGGAATCTCGATGTTGAGATATTGCTTAAAGCTATCGGGCAACTCGTCTAAATGGTCGCCAATCACCGTCAAACTATCCTTAATTTCGGCAGGAAGGTTGGCTCCGATCGCGCCCAATTCAGCAATCAATTCATCGACTTTAAAGTTGCCCTGATCATCCACAATCTTGATTTCTTTGAGCGGCACACTGTTGGGCAACGCATCCGCCGCACCTTGAAGTTTGCAGGCTTTGAGCAACTGTTTCATCGGAGTCATCGGCAACGCCAAGGGCTTAATCGTCTCAAATCCGCCGCTGGCCATAAAGCTCGATCGAGTCAAGTCATACTTAAACACAGGCACTTTGAACTTAACTTCGCCAAATTCGCCCTCGTTGCCAAGCTTGCAATACCAG
>NZ_JBJPHS010000158.1:0-11429 GCF_052939495.1 Phormidesmis sp. 146-12
ACTCGCTTGCCTTCATCATCTCACAGATTTTATGGTTTTCGGATAGGCCCTTAAACCCTAACAACAGAAGCTACGGGAACGCCATCGCAAGACCCGACTGGCGCGACTGCATCGTATACGCCAAACTTGTTGCAGATCAGTTTTACGCCATTGGATTTCGTCCATTCCGCTGCAAGTTCATTGGGTTTTCAACTTTTCGATCCGACGATCGAGAACAGTTGCTCGTTGAGTGTCTCCTAGAAAGAGAAATCCCGTTCGAGCTTGTTGGTAGGCATTAAGTGCTTCTGGAGGTTTAGAAATTGCGCTATAAATGCGTCCTAACCCATATTGAGCAAGTGTCCATTCTTCCAAGTCGTATGAGGACTGAACAAGATTGATCGCTTGATTGTAGTGGTTGATCGCAGGTTGGGCAAGTCCGATTTGCCAATAGAGGTTGCCAAGGGTGCGATGGACGATCATCGAAGGATTGCCCGTTTTGATTTGCTCTTCAAGCACAGCGATCGCATCTGTGGTCAAACTGTAGGTGTCAAACGTGCGATCGGAGAGTCCGTAAACTTGAGCCGTAGAAGCAGGCAGCACATAATCACCATAGAACTTTGCTATAGATAAGGCAGTCACTTGATTGGCTAAACCACTTTTGCGAATGGCGGCAACCTCTTGAGTGATCTCATTAGCTTCAGATGGGCGCAAAACTCGAAAATCTAATTCAGAAGCGCGGATTTGATTGATACCATCTTGCTCAGAGGTTCTACCATTGCTTGCTTTGACGATCACAGTGTAAGCAGTGCCAGAAACTAAGGATGAGCCAGAATAGATTGTCTGAGGTTGTAGAACAGTAGTTTCCCAAATGATCTGGTTTGCGTTTTTCACTTGCACCACATAGCGAGTCACTCCTGGAACAGAATTCCAGCGAAATGTAGGAGTACTGCTTAATAAGAGAGAGTGGCGAGGGGAAATCAGGTAGGGAATAGTTGAGTCAGTTCCGCCTAATGTTGCGGCGGATTGATTTCCTCGTCCGGCAACTAGTCTCCAACTTCCGCAGAGTCTTCTAATCGTAATGGGTTCTTCTGATGCCCAAAATGACGTGCGGCGATTGGGACAAGATATCCGAACTCGCCCGCCCCTTGCAACTCGAATTTGGTCTCGCTCTTCAATTTCAGTGCTGACTCGAACAGCCTGGAAGTCTGACCAAGTTCGACGTTTGAGAAAGACTTGAGTTGTTGCTGAGTCGATTAGTGCTGATTGGGAGAGGGCTGGAGATGCGATGAACAAGATCATCAAAATTCCCCAGTGTAGCCAACGTTTCATTTGGGCTGTCCCTCTTTGGTTGCTAGGCGTTTTTGAGCAAGAATTGCCCATTGATCCTCATCTGGATTGTAAACAGCGGCGTTCTGGTTACAGAGTTCCCACTGCGATCGGGCTTCTGCTTTTTTCTGTTTGTCTAGAACTTGAGCCAGGAGACAATAAGGAGCGGCAATGTTTTTTTCAAGATTGGCAGTTTTTTGAAGCTCGATCGCTTCTAATAGTTTGCTTTCTGCCCCTGCCAAATCGCCTTGCTCATATCGTGCCCACCCAAAATTCTTAAGAAGCGCATGTTTAGTATCGGGTGTAGCTTGTACATTCTCCAAGGCTTGGTTTAGGAGCGAGACTGCTGCACTGTAGTTCTTATCGAGAATATAAAGCCTTGCCAGATTGTTGTTGGCATCTAAGACTCCACTTTGAGCCGCTAACTGATAATGAGGACGGGCTTCGGTGGGCTTTTGCAGTTCCTCATACAATCGACCCAACCAGAAATGAGCTTGTGGCTCATCTGCATTGAGTTGTAAGGCACGTTTGAACTTTGCTTCTGCGCCACCCCATTCTTGTCGCTCAAACTGATGAACGCCCAACGCAGTGTACTTGGTTGCAATCCAAGGTAGTGCAAGCCGAGTGCCAAATAAACTGAGCACCAATAGAATTGAGAACGCGACTCCTAATTCATGCCAATACTGTTCTGAGATGTTGAGGCGTTTGAGAATACGCTGATTGGCTTCTTGTCCAGCTTTGGTCAGTGCGCCCCCTGCTGCCAGTAGAGTCAGAATACTTTGACTACTCACGGCAAAAGCTCCGAAGCTATCTGAGCCGCCTGTGAGAAAGCGAGTTGAGATATCTCCAACTAGACTCAGCGAGATGGTGAGACACGCGATCGAGGTTGCACTCCACAGCCAATCAAACCGATTTTTGGAGGCTTCTAAATACCACCACCAGGCTTTCTCGTCGGGATTGAAGCTCGATCGCCATTGTTTTGAGGCGGTGAATCGGGAAAATTGATGAGCAGACTGCCGAAGTCTTTGATCAGATTGAGTGACGATCGCTAACTGTTGGGGCGCGATCGCGCTTTTGAGTGCAGTATTCACTGCGTCACGGGCGGTTAGAATCTCTAATACTTCTAGTTCTGAGAGGTTTTTGTTGGCACTGGTGTCGAGGGACGCGATCGCGGTTTGATACTGCTGAATTGCAGGATTTAATCCAACGGGATCATCTAACTGCATTAATTCGCTCCTCCGATCAGTGTGAAAGCTGCCCAGTTTTTTGGGTCTGGATGCGTTCGCATCGTTTTGAGCATGGCACTGCGGAGGGATTGTGCTTTACTGAGTTTGCGTTCTTTAAAGTTGCGGTAAAACTCGGTCATCAACTCTGCGGTCGGAGCGTCTGGGATTGACCAGAGCGAGACAATCACACTCGAAGCGCCTGCACTCAGGAACGATCGGGACAGCCCGATTACGCTATCTCCAGTGATTTTGCCACCTCCTGAATCACAGGCACTTAAGACGACTAACTCTGCATTGAGCTTGAGATCTAGAATTTCGCTGGCGGTAAGTAAGCCGTCGTTGGGTTCTCCGGTGCCAGAGGGAGCAAGTGCGATAGCGCCTGGAACGCCTAAGCCTTTGAAATCATCTAACAGTCCGTGTGTAGCGAGGTGAATGATTCGGGCTTTGGGGAGTTTGGCGAGAATGTCTGATTTGCGGGCGTTGTTGCCAGTGAAGGCTTTGGCATTGAAGAGTTTTCCGATTGCGATCGCTTCTTCGCCTGCCCCTGCAAGGGGGATTAGCTCGATCGGCTGTTTCTCGATCGGGCTAATCACACGCGGCATGGTGGGGTTGCCGACGATGAGGGTTTCGCCTTCGGAATGCTGCGATCGCGAAATCTCTTGCAGCACTTGGAGCGATGGAGCTGTAAGAATAGTGTGTTTCTTGATTAGATATTCGCCAGCGCTATTTTGTAGAGCCGGAAAGGGAACTTGAAATAGATCGGCTTGAGGAACAAAGACAACTGGAGCATCTGGATTCTTCGGGAGCAGATCTTGAATTGGTTCGATGAGGAGTGTGTGGAGTTGCTTGAGTTTAGGGCTTGTGTTAGGGGCAGGTTGAGAAGGTTGTTTTGGAGTGAACCCACGATTGTTGACACCGAGAGAAACGCGACTATCGGCGATGAGTTGTTCGATCGATTGCTTTTTGAGATCAACTTTGCGGAGGGTCACTTTTCCAGTGGGTTGGACAACATAAATTAGAACGGCTTCAGATGGTGAGTTTTGATTGCCTCTAAAACGAAATTCATCGGTTGGGATGAGGGAATATTCAACAAGAGTGACATTTTCTTGCTTAGCGAGTTGTTGAATAGTTGGAATATCAATGGTATCAACGATTGTTTTAGCGTGTTGTGCATTCACAGAATTGGCTTGATTGCGTATGGAAAGTAGGCGAGCAAAGGCACGGGCACGGCCTTGTTCGGAGGATTCTAGCGCTTGGTCGAATTGATTATTAGCGGCGTAAACCTGTTGCAGGAGGTTATAAGTGGAAGTCTGCGTATCAAACAACGTTACCTGTTGTTGATCGCTAACAATATTTTGGCGCAAATCTTCTAGGATTTGAATGGCAGATTTAAGTTGAGCAATCGCTTCTGGATAGCGCTGTGTATTGTAGAGTGCGTGACCTAAGTTATTGCTCGATCGGGCTTGAAGTGATTTATTGCCAATGTCTTTAGATAGGGTGAGACTTTGCTGAAGGTAGGGAATGGCTTGAGGGTATTGTTTGAGGTCGATGTGGATGCCACCAATAGCGTTGAGTGCTTGGCTTTGCAGAGTGCGGTTATTAGTATTTTTAACAATCGTCAAGGCTTGTTGTTCGTATTCCAGTGCTTTTTGAGTTTGATTTAGTGTTGTAAAAATGTTGCCTAGATTCATGAGAGCACTGGCTTCGCGGTTACGATCGCGGGTTGCTTCAGGAATGCTACGGATGAGGTCTAGGCTAGTTTGGTAACTAGTTTGGGCTTGGGCATAGGCTTGAGCAATCGCTTGGACGGTGCCCAAGTTGCTGTAGGCGATCGCTTGACCTTCGGGATCGTTGGCTTGCTGGAGGATGGCGATGGCTTGTTCGTAGCTTTGGGCAGCGCTGTTGTAGTCGCCGAGTTCCTGGTAGTCGGTGCCGAGATTTATCAGAAGTTTGCCAAGAGCAGGACGATCGCCAAGTTGGAGAAAGAGTTTCCCGGCTCTTTTGTGGGCGCTAATGGCTTTGAGGTAGTTGCCGGTGATTTTGTAGGCGATCCCAAGGTTTTGTAGAGTTTGGGCTTCGAGGAGGGGGTTTTGTAGGGTTTGAGTAATGGGGAGGAGGGTTTCGAGGGTGGTAATGGCTTCTGGGTAGCGTTCGAGGCGCAGATGGGTTTCACCCGCTTGGAAGAGAGCTGTGGCTTGTTGGGTAAGTTGTTCGGAAGGTTTAGTCGTTTGCCCGATCGCGGTAGGGGTCGCTAGAAGGGTGAGAAGGAGGAGGAGCGGAGGCACGATTGATCGAGCTATTTTGGAGCGTGGCATGGGTTAATTTTTCACAGGGATGGTCTCTGGTGGGGCAGGACGTGGGGTTGCTGCTTGTTTATCATCAAGGAGTTTGAGGATGACACCATCATTGCCTGCTGGTGAACAGGGGGCAGTACTTGGAGAGTTCTTGGAGGATGTCTGACTCCCAGTTTGATTGACTGGCTTGCAGATGAATGTGTCAGGTTTTTGAGCGGTTTGGCGATCGATATCTTTTGAGACTTTGATATCACCACCCCTAGGACCACCAGTACCACCAGTACCACCGCCTTTGCTACGGGAAGCAATCGTTTGAATTGAATCTGCATATAAACCGTTGGAGCTGTTTCCAATAAAAAGAAGCCCAGCTAATCCACTAGAGTCGCTAGGAATTTCTGCAAGAGGTTCAATGTCAATATTCCTAATCAACGAGATGCTTGATTTAGGATTTTTAGGATCAAAACTGTTGCTTGTTTGATTTATATCTACTTGGAATACTGGGCCTGGTTTTGCAATTTCTCTAAGTCCAACTACAAACCCAGATTCTCCACCTTTTTTACCGGAGATTTCGACCAGCGGTCTTGTGATGTCCGCTTCGTTCGTGCCACCGTGTCGAATCGTAACCTTCCCTTCAGTTTTCCTACCGAAGTTTTGCACTGAAATACTAACTGGAATACCTTCCGAGATGGACGAGCCAAGTTGTCGATTAAAAGGAGATGCTGCTCTAAAGATTGATACTTTTGCATCTGAGATTTTGAGATCTTCTTGGCGGTAGCCTTGACTTACAAGAAAGTTGATCACCTCGATCGGAGCCTCTTTAATCTTGAAGGTTCCTTCGTTACGGTATAGCTCCAAAAATGGTGTGGCAAGAACAGCTCTAGACTGTAGAGAATCTATTCCTGTCACTCTAAAAAGTTTGGCAGCATTTACATCAATCCCCCCAATACTAGCTGTTATGGTACGAACTTCAATATTGCCCTCGCGAGACACTAATTCAACCTTACCTAATGTTGGTGATAGTTCCTGACGGGTATATTCGCTACCGAGACTTCCTGCGCTAACGTCTCCTGCCAGAATGCTTTCTCCAGCAATTGCAACTGTTCCCCCACGGGTATTAAGATTACCCAGACGAACATTACCACCAGAGTTTACGCTAACTGAGCCTCCTATCGGCAATATTTTGCGGAGAGTGTTGCTGCTCTGAGAAGAATTAAAAGTCGTCGTAGAGATGATGTTACCAACGTTAATATCACCGGGTGCAGTCAGTACAACAGCACCTCCATTCCCTTCTGTGACAGAGGTGTCAATGTTGCCAACGCTAATGCTTGGAGGACTAGCTGAACGAGTAGACTCTGAAAACTGACCTCCTCCAAGAGCCGATGGAAGGTCAGGAAAGTTCTTCAACTCAGAAACGCCAGCGCGTAAAACAACTCCTGACCCAGCATTAAGAAACAACAAATCCGGGTCGTTGATTGTAACAGGGAAATTACCTGCACCTATAATCCGGATATTTCCACCTCGAATACTTCCTTTGGCTTCAATTTTCAGGGCTGCTCCTTCATACTTATCAAAAGTGACATCACCACTAGAGCTAATAATTCCTGTTCGTGAGCCAGATGAATTGCTCTGAGTGAAACTACCCGTGCCAGCAGTAAAGTTCCCACCACTAGCAATCTTAATATTGCCAATGATTGGTGCTGGACTGTTTAGGGTTAAATTACCACGGCTTAGAAGAAGCGACTCAGGGGCTGTGAGCGCTTGAATGTTGATCCCTTGATTGCCAGATATAGATAGCTTGCCTTTAGCCTGCAAAATAGCTGGTGCGGGGAGGACAGATCCTGTTTTGGGGATCTCTGAAATTTCCACCGATCCTCGTGAGATGAGCTGTAGATCATTCTCAGCCGATAACTCAGAACCAGTGATTTTAACTGAATCAGTCTCCGTCCGAATATTTCTTGCTAGAACATGGTACCGTTCAATGTTTAGCTTACCTCCAGCTTGAATAGTGAAGTCACCAGGGATAACAAGGGCATCTTGTACTCTTGAACTTCCAGCCCCTAAGCTCACATCACCCGTAGCAATAATCTTAAAATTGCGACCAAAGCTATTACGACTGAATCCACCGAATGAACCGGTGCCGTTAGATAGCGAAATATCACGCCCAGAGAATGTTGTACCTTCTGCTACTCTAAAGAACGTTGATGAGTTGAATCTCGCTTCAGCTATCAAGTTCCCATTCTGTGCTTCGATTCTTACTTCATTTGACTCAAGGCTTCCGTCAGCTAAAAGTAAGTTTCCATCACTGGCTAAATGAATATTTCCATTTTCTGCATTCAGACTGCTTGATACAGTTGCATCTCCAGGCTTTTGAGAAACCTCAGTGCTTGAGTTAACTGTTGTTAGTCGAATGACTCCATTCGTAACCCGTAATCTAGATGCATTGCTAACGCTGCTTCCTCCTGTTATTAGTTGTGGTAAAGTTGCGGGAATAAATGTAACAGGTAGAGCGTTAATCGCAGTTCGCTCCTCAATGGGCAATTCAATGCTGAGCAAACTTCCCGCCTGACGAATCTGCACGAATTTATTGCCAGGTACTGCCGCGATCGTAATGTTTCCTCCAGGTGCTTCCAAAGTTCCTGTAGTCACTACCGCCCCACCCAGTAAGACGATCGATTGCCCTGGATTCTTCAATCTTAAAGACGAATCGTCTGCTACTAGCGCACCCGGATTCGCCATCGTAAAAGCAAACGCATCAGGATTACCAGTTAACGCCCCATAGCTATTTGCTCCAACTGCGCTAAACCAACCATTCGCCCCAAATCGCATCCCGTTGGCTGTCGTTGCCACAAACGATCCAGGCACATTAAGACTCGCACCTGACCCAAATAAAATTCCAGCCGGATTCATCAAATACAGATTTGCGGTTCCCCCACTGACTTGAATGATCCCATTGACGATCGAAGGGTTGCCCCCAACCACCCGTCCCAAAATGTTCTGGATATTTGCACTAGGAACAAAGTTAGCAGTCTGGTTTTGATTAACTCCAAAATCTTGAAAACTGTGGAAGAGATTACTTCCTGCTGAAGCTCCACCTGTGATGTCAAGCTGATTCGTGTTCTGGACGTTGGGTGTTACAACAGTTCCCGTCCCGTCCTGCCCTGCTTCTGGAACGATCTGCGATCGCACCCGTTCTTGCTCGATTCCTAAACTTAGCAACGTCAAACCCAGCAATACGAAATAGCGCTTCAAATCCATAGGACGCTCTCTTTCTCTCAACAGGAACTCAAGCTCAAATCAAACGATACCTGGGCTAACTTCTGCTAATCAACCTGTAGTATTTAGGACTCAACTAGATACTCCAAAGAGTACGAGAAAACTCCGGATAAATTGTGAAACTTAATGTAACTTTGCAATATAATGCTTCTAAATAAATTGCACCTCCATTTGGCGAAAATGCTTTAACATCACCCTTTTGAGTGATCTTAAACTGTGAGCAAGACTACAACTTTAGGAAACAATTGTGCTTGAAACTCTGCTAATTTCTTCTGTTCCTGGTCAAATCAATTCATACATTCATAAATCAGCAAAATCCCCGAATGTAACTACGCTTCCCCAAACAATCACGACTCAGGCATTACCTTCGACCCTTGCCCAACAAATCGCACCGCCTGAAACCATACAGCGCCCTGATCCCAACCGCGATCGACTCCTTCCCGTACCTCAACCAACGCTACCTCAACCCGAAACACCCGTTTTGCCCACTCCATCTCCCAGCCCTACACCAGAATTAGAACTCCCCACCACCCCGATCGCCATTCGTCAAATCCGAATCACAGGCAGTACAGTCTTTAAGCCTTCCGACTTCGCCCCTCTCACTCAACCATTTGAAAACAAAACTGCTACTCTCGGCGATCTTCGCAATGTTGCCGACAACATCACAAAACTCTATCTCAGCAAAGGCTATATCAACACCAGAGCCATTTTAGGCGACCAGCAGATCACCGATGGAGTCGTCGAAATTCGGGTGATTGAAGGGAGCGTTAGCACGATCGAAGTCGAAGGCACTCAACGACTTAACGCAGCCTATATTCGTAATCGCGTTCGTCTCGGCATCACAACCCCACTACGCCAAGACAAACTCGAAGAACAACTGCGGCTACTGCGAACCGATCCAATTCTGAGCGATGTTGAAGCAACCCTCCGACCTGGAACGACGATCGGAGAAAGTACCCTCTCTGTTCGAGTTCGCGAAGCCAAGCCAATTTACGGAGGCATTACCACCGATAACTTCTCCCCGCCCAGTGTCGGGTCAGAGCGCGTGGGTGCATTCTTGGGCTTCCGCAATCCAACCGGACTCGGTGATGAATTGGTATTTGCTTACAATCGATCCACGAGCGGCGGCGCAAACACTTACGACCTTAACTATCGCCTCCCCGTGAATCCGATGAATGGAACCCTCCAATTTCGGATCGCACCCAGCAGCAATCGCATTACCGATAAATCGATCGCTCAAGGCTTCAACATCGGTGGCTCATCTGATCTGTATGAAGTCAGTTTTCGTCAGCCTATTGTGCGATCGCTACGGCAAGAATTTGCCCTTTCCCTTGGGTTTACGCTGCAAAATGGCGATACCTTTATCACCGAAGATTCACGGTTCAACACCAACAATCGTGCTCGTCTAGTAAAGTTTGGACAAGATTTTCTGTCCCGTGATCCGCAAGGAACTTGGGCACTACGATCGCAGTTTAACTTCGGATTCAATACCTTTGCTTCTGGGACTGGATCTGATCCGAATTTCTTTAGCTGGATTGGACAAGCGCAACGCATCCAGAGACTCAGCGATAGTAATTTCTTCATTGCTCAATTTGATCTACAACTCACCCCTGATAATCTCATCCCCTCCCAACAATTCGTTATTGGGGGTGGACAGTCAGTCCGTGGCTATCGGCAGAATGCTCGATCAAGCGATAACGGTTTTCGATTTTCACTTGAAGATCGAATCGCGATCGCCCGCAACGGTTCAGGCGCTCCGACTTTGCAGCTAGCGCCCTTCATTGATGTGGGTGCAGTCTGGAATGCGAAAGGCTCCAATTCCCCGCAAAATGTTTTGCCTGGTGGAGGGTTGGGACTGATTTGGCAACCTGTTGATCGATTGAACATTCGCGTAGATTATGCCGTTCCGTTTCGTCAGGCTGATGAACGGGGTAATAACTTACAAGACAAGGCACTTTATTTTAGCGCGAGCTACCAGCTATAACTTCAAACGTCATCGATAACGCCGCTAACTCATTGACGTGAATCTGACTCACTCCTGCGATCGCTTTTCCTCCCGTGCGTGTTGTCGTATCCAACCCATTAAATAAATCGCCTACAGATGCCGTTGATCGTTCTTCGGATGAAATCGATCGTAGAGTCTGCAAAGCCCCCTTTACTGGTGCAGTACTCGCAATCACTAATGCCTCCGCTAAACCTGCGGGAGGAGTAATCGTATACTCAATCGTCGTAATTGATTGTCTTGCTTTGATCAATCCTGCCTCCTCATTGTCTGTTTGAGGAAATGCAACGACCACTTCACCTGCCGGACTGACTAATACCACTGCAACATACAGATCTCGAACTTCTTGATTTTGCACAACTAATCGGAAGTCTTGCCCAATCTTGAGTTGAGACACGAGCTTTGATCGAGTTGCTCTCGTCGGGGTCGCTCCTCCTCGCACTGTAAAAGCTTGTCCAACCAATTCGGCTCCACTGGTTTCGATCGCTGCACTCACTTTCAAAGTTGCAGCATCCGCATTCAACATCAGTTTGAGAATTCGGGCAGCAAGAAGCGATCGTAGTTTTGGTTCTAATCGCACGATCGCAGACTGCACCGTTTCATCCGCTTTACCAAATGAATCTGGAATTGGCTCCAGTCCGGGTGAGAACAATCCAATGCTAGATGCGTTTCGACCCAAAATATAATGAACATCCTGCCGAAGCAACTCAACAAACTCAATTCGCGGAATCTTGTTAAGCGATCCAGCCTCTTTTCTCACAGAAGCATCTAACCCTATTTTGAGTGAGGTATTCTTTGGAATCGCTCGAAGGGTCTCCTGTAGCGAGGTTCCTGGGGCAATCTTTGCGTTCCAAACTCTCCCGGTTGCAATGAGTTGTTTACGCGACTCAATCTCGATCGTGCCAGTTGCTTTCCCAGTTTCATCTACGATTGTAAAGGTTGCACCCCTTCCTAACGCTTCAACACTCTGCGGATCAGTCGTGAGCAAGACTTGAACGCGATCGCCCTGCACCGCTGTCACTATAGCTCTTGAAGCTGAACGAGTTGCCGATGTAAAATAAGCCGATTGTTGTGCGTAGTTACTACCAGGCTTACTTTCCCACCTTGGCGTTTGAGGAGATGCTTTGACCGTCTTGAGAAACTGTTCCGTCTTCGCCAATGCTGATGCCATTACAGTTGAGATTGTTTTTTGATCCGTCATCTCCCACAACTGTCGTGTTAAAGAATAGGTAAACGCACCAGCATAGACATCTCCTGCAAATGCCACATCTGCCGCTTTCTGAGTGCGCCCTGAAGCCAACAATGTCACCCCCTTAGCAATACCCTGCT
>NZ_JBJPHS010000159.1:0-11353 GCF_052939495.1 Phormidesmis sp. 146-12
TTTAGGGGGCTGAAGCCGATTGAAACGAAGCGAGTCACTCTCATCGAACTGACGCTAAATTAGGTTCGTGGGCACACTTTGCAAGCTTGAAGAAATTAAACTTTCTTGAAAAACTAAAAACGAAGCAGATTTCTTTTTCATCCCTCATCCCTCATCCCTTCCTCATCCCTCATCCCTCATCCCTTCCTCTTCGTGTCAAACGTCTCTCCAGTTGAATCAAAAACCACGCCGATCGCGCCCTTATCCAGGCTAATCGAACCGTTGCTGTTGCTGGCTCCGGCAGGGATTTGGCTGGCCTTTTTGTTGGTGATTCCGACGCTGTTGATTTTTCAACTCAGCCTGGTTCCCAATATCAAGCCGGGTGATGTGGTCAATCCGTCGGGGCTGGACAATTATCTACGGATCTTTCAACCAGATATTCTCAGAGTCGTGGGGCGATCGCTGCTGTTTGCAACTGGGACGACGATTTCCTGTTTGCTGCTGGGCTTTCCCGTCGCTTACTGGATTGCGATTATGGCACCCAAACGCTGGCGCAATCTGCTGCTGTTGGGCTTTATCCTGCCGTTGTGGACTTCTTCGCTGCTGCGATCTTATGCCTGGATTAGTATTCTTCGTCCCACGGGGGTTTTGAATACACTGCTGACTGCGATCGGGCTTCCTACATTAGATTTGTTGAACCGGACTCAGGCAGTTTATGTTGGCATGACCTATAGCCTGCTGCCCTACATGGTACTGATTCTTTACGCTTCTTTAGAGAAACTAGACCGACAACTTTTAGAAGCGGCCGCCGATCTGGGAGCCACTCCCCAACAGGCTTTTTGGAAAGTCACCGTTCCCCAAACCCTACCCGGAATTGCCGCCGGAACGCTCCTTGTGTTCATCACGGGACTGGGCGATTTTGTCAACCCCGAACTTTTGGGCGGAAACTCCAGCATGACGGCGGCAAGGCTGATTTACAATCAATTTCTGGGTGCTACACAAAACTGGGGCTTTGGGTCGGCCTTGAGTATGGTCTTGATTTTGGCGGTGAGTGTGGCGATCGCACTTCTCATTAAATATGGCGGCGAAGATGCAAAATCCTTCTAAATCCACCGATCGAGTTTCCTGGCAGGCGCTATTTTCGGTGTTGATGTTTGGCTTTATGTATCTGCCGATTTTGGTTCTGGGCGTTTACAGCTTTAATGCATCTCCTACGAGCGCTCAATGGACGGGATTCACGCTGGATTGGTATGTGAGATTTTTTAATGACAGTCGCATTCTCTCAGCCCTATCTGACAGTTTGACAGTAGCTTTGTGTGCAGTCAGCATTTCAGCGATCGTGGGGACTCTGATGGCGGTTGGTCTGGCGCGCTATCAGTTTCCGGGCAAGCGATTGTATCAGGGCGCATCTTATCTACCGATGATCATTCCTGACATTGCGATCGCGGTTGCTACACTCGTCTTTCTAGCGGTGATTGCGGTGCCGTTGAGCTTGTGGACGATCGTTGCGGCTCATGTCGTGTTTTGTCTCGCTTATGTGGCTTTTGTCGTCTCGACTCGACTGGTCAATCTCAATCCTCATTTAGAAGAAGCTGCCCTCGATCTGGGAGCCACGCCTTATCAAGCCTTGGTGCGAGTTTTACTTCCAGAACTAATGCCTGCGATTATTTCGGGCTGTTTGTTGGCGTTTGTCCTGAGCATGGATGACTTTTTGATTTCCAGTTTTACAGCAGGTGGCGGAGCGACCACATTACCAATGGAGATTTTCAGCCGAATTCGTACCAGGGTCAGACCAGATATCAATGCGCTGAGTGTGTTTCTCATGGTGACATCGGGCAGCGTTGCGGTGATTGCGGAAACCATTCGCTATCGCAGTGAGAAAAGGCGGTTTCGGTAATGCGGTTTCTCAATTTGTGCAACCATAGAATCAGGTCTAGCAGTGTCTTTTATGAGTCCCTTGGCGATTAACTCGGTTTCAGCGATTTCACTTCATCCGGGCGATCGCTTTGCCATTACGTTTGCGCCGCTCTCACTCGAAGAAGTCTACAACCTGGCTGACGATCCCGCCAATGGAGCCGTGGTGGTGATGAGTGGGACGGTGCGAAACAGTACCGATGGCAAAGCAGTGGTTGCGCTGGAATATCAAGCTTACGAACCGATGGCTGTGCGAGTCTTTCAACAAATCGCCTCAGAAATTCGTCAAACCTGGCCAGATGCCAATCGAGTCGTCATTCATCATCGCGTCGGACGGCTGAATATTGGAGAAATTAGCGTATTAGTCGCGGTCGGCTGCCCTCATCGATCGGAGGCCTTTCAGGCTTGTCAATCTGCGATCGACACGCTCAAACACACCGCGCCAATCTGGAAAAAAGAACATTGGAAGGATGGCTCTAGTAGCTGGGTATCGATCGCAGCCTGTGAGCAACCTGACTGTTAAGGAAATTTACTCGAACCGCCTCTCAACCATTCAATTAAAAACGAGACAAAACTAAAGGATTTTATCAACTTTATAAAGGGTATAAAGGGTCATCAGCCTTTAAGTCTTACAGAAGACAGAATAAATATTGGATATAAGATAAAACAGCTATAGGTGACGGATGTAGCCTGGACTTCTAGGTAGAAACGGATGAGAAACGGTAAAATTCTCAAAGTCCGCAAAGCGATCGTCCTTCTGATTTCAAGGTGTAGTAATACGAATTCTATCCAGGTTGGTCATGCGAAACTGGGTTCAGTCTGATGGAGGAACGTTGTTTTTTGCCCCCAAGTTAGGCGATCGATTGCCTGTGAGCGATCGTGCGGGAGTCACGCTTGACGGGTTACGATTCACCGATGAAGGTCATGCCCCAGACCAGGGCGAATTTGCTCAATTCCGGCTGCCTGATCACCAAGAAGCTGTCTACAATCCTGAACTTAAAATTTCAGTTTGCTCTGATAGCCTGAGTCGTTTTGACGCTCCGTTTGTCGGCTGCGGTAGAGCGTGTGAGGAGGTTATCAGATGGTTTGCTCACTTTCGTAAGCGGCATCAAGCCAAAAATTTGAAGAACCAATGAGCCTTTCTCAGCCTGCAAGCAACCCGACTGCTAGAGGAACTCATGCAAACCGCTTCTTGGGAAAGGGTTCAAATCGATCGCTTTAGGAGTTTTAGAATAAGAGGGCTTCGAGCTTCGCCAAAACATCTTCGACTAGCGCATTAGGGGCTTTCTCAACAAATTTCACTCGTCTCGATCGCCAATCAAAACTCTTCACCTGATCGGTTAGGATGACACCTGATGTCGCCATCTCTTCTAAAAGTGCCACCTCAAATTGAAACCCTTTTGATTGGTTAGTGATAGGACACATCAGTGCTAGTGAAGACAACTGGTTATAGCGAATCGGCGACAGAATGATAGCAGGGCGGTATCCTGCTTGCTCATGTCCCTGCTGAGGGTCAAAACTGAGCTTCACAATGTCGCCACGATTGGGCACGTAGAGGTCTCGATTACCAGATTTCATTGCCGACGGGTTGCCCTAGATCAACTTCCTCATGCACGTTCTCTAGAGTCATTCCCTCTAAAAGCTCATCCAGAGTGTATTTCTTTCTTGGCTCAGGTTTGATCACTAGACTTCCCTCAACCACGGCAAAGGTGACGCTGGTTCCTTCTTTTAAGTCAATTTGTTTGGCGATCGCCATCGGAATCCGAACGCCTAAGCTGTTACCCCACTTCGCTACGACTTGCATTGCCATAAGCCTGTTTTCCAAATGAGCTAGTATAAACATTATATATACAAACTCAGAAAAGCTGCTCATCCAGAATTGCCAAATCGCTGCCTGCAACAACCTGACCGCTTAATTTTAGCCCGTCGCAAACTTACGAATTACACTACCTTTTCAGCTAACTCTCCTTGAAGCTGGCTGGGCGAGAAGGCTCCATGTTCTGTGACGATCGCCGTAATCAACGCCGCAGGAGTCACATCAAAAGCAGGGTTGTAATACTCCACACCCGGCGGACAGAGCATCGTATCGCCAACCTGATACACTTCTACCGGATCGCGTTCCTCAATAGGAATCTGGCGACCGTCGGTGATCTTGAAGTCGATCGTCGAGAGAGGAGCCGCGACAAAGAAAGGAATATTGTGCGCTCTGGCAATCAGTGCCACGCTGTAAGTTCCAATTTTGTTGGCGGTGTCTCCATTGGCGGCAATGCGATCGGCTCCCACAACCACCGCATCGATCATGCCCTGCTGCATACAGTGAGCCGCCATATTATCTGTGATCACCGTGACGGGAATCCCTTCTTGCACACATTCCCAGGCGGTGAGTTTTGCGCCCTGTAAGCGAGGCCTTGTTTCGTCAGCGTAGACGCGCTCTAATCGATCGGCAGCCCAGGTCGATCGCACCACGCCGAGAGCCGTTCCGTAGCCTGCTGTCGCCAGCGCACCCGCATTACAGTGAGTCAGCAAGCGCAACCGATGCGGAGCTTTAGGCAGGACAGACAAGCCATAATCACCGATCGCTTGACAGGTTTCGATATCGTCTGCGTTGATTTGCTGGGCTGTTTCTAACAGCACTTGTTTGAGGTGATCGACTGAGCCGAGGGTTTGGCGGGCCGTTTTGAGCATTCGCTCGATCGCCCAAAACAAATTCACTGCGGTTGGACGAGTGGCGCGGAGTTTTTTGGCCACCGTTTCGAGTTGGGTTAGAAAGGAGTCGCGGTTGCTCGCTTCAATTTCTCGCGCCCCTAGATACATCCCATAGGCTGCCGCAACGCCGATCGCAGGTGCCCCTCTAACAATCATCGTTTTGATTGCCTGTGCCATATCATCAGAGCGACTGATCTCAACCAGCGCATATTCATTGGGCAGACGAGTTTGATCAATTAGCAGAACGTGATCAGTTTGCCAAAGAACGGGATAGACCTGGTTTTGGAGAGACATAGACCTTCGGAGAAATTTTGGGAATATCGGTGTGAACATTAGCAGTCACCACCGTTTATTGTGCATCATCCCGCGACAGCAGTTCACTTCTCGTAACCGATCGATTGTGGAAATGCACCATGTTGACTTTTGCACTCAATCTTTTGCACTCAATAGGTAGTCTCCTTCCTCAGAATTGGGGCTTTTGGGGTAGTGTCGATCGCGCGGTGATCTCCAGTCCTAAATTTTCTCGTAACCCTTCTCTGACCAGGCGTTGCCAGTTGTCGAGCTTGACCAACCATCGCATCAAAACGATCAGACATCCTAGCTGTTCGATGGGAGAGAGGGGAGATTTGAAGATGGCAAACAGGTAGCCTTTGAGACACATCAGACGAGGACGCAGCACCGATCGCCGCTTGATTGTGGGATTGATCCATTGCTCTCGCTCTTGGGCAGATTTGAGTGAGCCAGACTGCTGTTGGTGGCGGCGATTGAGAAACAAAGGGTCGGGTAAAGTAGCGAATTTGCCCATCAGACTGAGTTCGGCTAAAAGCACTTTGTCAGCCCCATAAAACGCCCCCAGCTTTGATGTTTTGGCAAAGGCTTCAGTCCGCACTAATCCAAACACTTCAAAACACCAGCGAGTCGCAATCAAAACTTCTTGATAGCGTTTGTGGGGAGAAGAAGAAAAGTCGCGAGGACGATCGGGCTTACGAAAACGATGGTCAAATTGATCAACAAAACAATCTTCTGTTTCGTCAAAGTAAAGCTTTTGACCTTTGGCATCGATCAGCGTGGTTTTAGAATGGCACAGCACGATATCTGGCTGATTTTCTAATACTTCGACACAGCGTTCTAAATAAGTGGGTGCCAACAGATCGTCGTGGGCTGCCCATCTAAAATAACGACCCCGCGCTTCTGCAAATGTTTGATTGTAATTGAGCGCTGCACCCAGGTTTTCTGCGTTGCGAATATAGCGAATTCGAGAATCTTTGGCTGCATAAGTTCGACAGATTTCTTCGGTACGATCGCTCGACGCATTATCCGAAATAATTAGCTCAAAGTCTTGAAAGGTCTGGTTTAGAATTGAAACGATCGCGTCTTCA
Source organism: Phormidesmis sp. 146-12 (assembly GCF_052939495.1). Taxonomy (NCBI): domain Bacteria; kingdom Bacillati; phylum Cyanobacteriota; class Cyanophyceae; order Leptolyngbyales; family Leptolyngbyaceae; genus Phormidesmis; species Phormidesmis sp. 146-12. The sequence goes on from NZ_JBJPHS010000159.1 coordinate 5,979, forward strand.
ATAAACAGTTCTCCGTTGTAAACTGCCAGACCAATGCTGACGCAGGGTGGATGAAAGTTCATGTTAACTCCTGTTAAAGGATCAGGATTAAGCTGACTTGGAGCGTTTTGAGATACGAACTACTGAATCAGTTGGTGTGCTAAATCATTCAATTTGATGACAGTAACCGATCTCCGTATTCAAGTATCTATTAAAACAAGAGCCGTGTGATCTCTAGCCAAACGTGGAAGATGGTCAAATCTTAACCAGGTAAATTAAAAACGTTCTACGTAAGTCTTTAAATCTTTACTTTACTAAATACGTTTGAAGAATTATAAATATACGATTAATTAAGTTGAAATTATATAAAAATAATCTGATGCCTACTATCGAATTAAGCACCTATGATGTGATCTATTTCTGTTAATAATTATCAACAGTTCGTCAGTTTGAACCACTTGAAACTTGCAAATTACAGTATCAGATAACACCTATTCCGGTTAAGTTTGAGCAAAATTTGATTCTTTGAAGACTCCTAGATTGAAGGTCGAATCTCTTTTTTGACTTCAAACAAATTAGTATCAAAACGATCGACTCGCCCCAAAATCTTCAGTACAAAAAAGGCAGAATTTCTTCTGTTCTCTCTGCCTGAGTTTTGAGCCGCTACGCCTGCTTTTCTCGCGTCACAAAAGGTAAGTCAACTAATTCGCCTTGAGCCGTCCCGATCGTCACCTGCATTCCCTCTGCTGCATTGGCTTTTGTGCGGATATAAGCCAGTCCCAACACACCTGCATCCGTTTCTGTCTGACTGGTCAATGTTCCAATTTTGTCGTCGTCGATCGTGACCACTGTTCCCGGTTCAACCACATCGCTCAACTTTACGCCCCAGAGTTGTTGTTTGACTCCTTTGTAGGTGTCGAGACGGGCGATCGTTTCTTGCCCAATGTAGCAACCTTTGTTAAATGAAATCGTGTGCCAAAGTCCGGCTTCTAGCGGGTTATAGTCTTCGGTGAGTTCACGATCGGGCAGTGGGCGGCCCTGTTCAATTCGCAGTTGTTCCCAGGTGCGATCGCTGATGAGTGCAGCCCCAGTTTCTAATAGAGCTTGTTTGAGCCGTTCTGTCTGGTCAGCTTGCGTGATCAGCGTGTATCCCGGTTTGGCCAATCCACTGCCGATCGCCACCCTCACGTCTACTCCCGACCCATCAAACAAGCGGTGAGTGTGAGGCTGTCCCGTGATTTCTATCCCTAATTTTTTGAGAATTGCCTCGCTGCCAGCCCCGATCAGGCTCAACGTTGAAGTCTGCTGAGTGACATCCGTCAGCTTTACCTTGTCGGCGAAAAAGATGTAGCGATCGAGAAATTTGATCACCTTTTCGCTCATGTTGGGCGACACCAACAGTAACACCGAGTCTTCGAGAATGTAGGCGGTGGCGAGGTCGATCGTTCGGGCGGTGGAGGTCAAAAAAACCGTATCGCACCCTTGTCCGGGCTTGAGACTTTTGAAATCGTTGGTACTTTGGTTGTGCAAAAACTGGAGGCGATCGACATCCGAAACCTCAATAACTCCCCAGTGAGAGCGATCGTACACCTGCGCGTCATTCATGATCGGTAAACCCCTAATTGGGCAAATTCTCAAAGATCTGCTCAACAAGTGTTTTAGTTTTATCGTCGAGCCGATTCCAGTTTACCTCGCCTGTTTCATCAATCAGACTGGTATCTACCTCAACGGGTTTATCAATCTGATTAGCAAAGCAAACTCGATAACACAGTTCCCACAGATCAACGGTGACTTGGCGATCGTTTTGTTTGAGACACAGTTCGTAGCCGGGATAAGGAGAAGGTAAGTGAGAAAGCGCTTGTTGGATCTCGGCCGCCTGGTCAGGTGAAGCGGTTTTAAGCTGTGTTTGAAGTCGAGCAACGGAGGCTTTTACATCTTCTGGCGTGTCTTCTGCCCAGACGGGCGCATCTCGATAAGTGCCTTGCCATGTAGATTGCTCAAGCTGTTTGCGAAGGTTGTCAATGACGCGAATAAAGGCAGGCTGCATCAAAATTTCTGCCTGTCGCCACGCTTCGATGGTTGCAAATTTTGGCTTCATACCGATGAGTTTGAACTTTGGAATCAGTCTAAAAAAACGTGAGTTTGAGGGAAGTTCTTTGCTTCGTTTTTAAAGCGGATGGTCGATCGAAATATTCCTAGATTTTTCGGCTCATCAATTCCCAAAGCTTGATAGTCAAAAGCTTGATAGTCAACTGTGTGCCTGCGGGCCTGCCCAAATACTATTGGTGACCTGGCCGTAGGTTTTGGGTTGGTCGTCGGCCGCTGCTAACGTGTCTCCTTGCGAATTAACTGCCCAAAGGGGCCACGGCGATTCGCCCAGGTTGCCCGCTTGAAAGAGGGCCCGATCGTTCTCCTCGGCACTCCAGCCCAACAAAATGGCATTGGTGTATTCAATTCCTGTGGGGGCGACGGTGGTAGCCGCATTGAGCGTTTTGTCCCAGATCAGGGCGTAATCTGAAGCGATGTCAGACCCAAAAATAGATTCAAATTCTCGTGACAATAAGCGATCGCCCGCCGCTGACCAAGAAATCGGCAGCACGATCGAAATGGTGCCCGCCAGATCAGAACTGTTGCCAATAAACGGATTTTCGGCAAAGGGGGATGTCGCGGTAATGGCTTGCAGATCGCCCGTTCTCAGGTTCTCCAAAAACAAAACGCTACTGACTCGACTCAAATAAATCTCTGGCTCGACCAGCATCTGAACGCGGCTGTAGGCCTTGTATTCACCGTTTGGCGAAATCAGAGAATGACTGCGGTAATAATGCTGCGTTGACTGAGAATCAGACAGGTTAGCCATCACCCAACTCCAGGGAATCGGATGGGGACTGTTAAGCGGATCGATCTGGGTCGCCTGAAAATTCATAAAAGACACCCCGCGCCTTGTAGGGTTAGATCTGAGCGGGTAGAAATTTTGGGTGCAGCCTTCAGCACTTTCTAAATTCCACCTGCCTGACTTGTGATAAGTCTCATATTATGGATGCAAACTAAAGTCTGAAAGAGTCGTTTTACAAAAGTTCTTGAGGGTTTAAATTAAATGCAGCAGTTTGCAGATTTTTGACGTTCTAAAGCTCGATCTGCTCATCAAACCTATTTTTCGATACCTGTCTCAAGACAGATCTTGGATGCCCTGTGCTTGCAAAATGGAAGCGCTTCTGATTTATTAACGCGATCGCATGAAAATTGTCTTTTTTGGCACGCCTCAATTTGCAGTTCCCACGCTAGAAGCGTTACTTGCAGATTCAAATTTTGACGTAGTGGCGGTGATCACCCAACCCGATAAGCGCCGAGGACGCGGGAATGAATTGTCCGCTTCGCCTGTCAAGTCGGTGGCACTGGCGCATCAGATTCCTGTCTGGCAACCCAAGAGCGTCAAAAAAGAGGCTGAGACGTTAGAAAAATTGCAGTCTGCTGAGGCGGATAGTTTTGTGGTGGTGGCGTATGGGCAGATTTTGTCTCAAGCCATTCTAGACATGCCCAAGTTGGGATGTATCAACGTTCACGGCTCTCTGTTGCCCAAATATCGCGGGGCGGCTCCGATTCAGTGGTGTCTTTATCAGGGCGAATCTGAGACGGGCATTACCACAATGCTCATGGATGCAGGAATGGATACAGGTGCCATGTTGTTAAAATCGGCGGTGCCGATCGCCCTGCTCGACAATGCCCAAGATCTGGCGGCAAACCTTTCGACGATCGGCGCTAACTTGCTAATCGAAACGCTAACCAACCTGAGTGAAACAACCCCGATCGCTCAAGATGACTCGCAAGCGACCTATGCGCCGTTAATTAAAAAACCAGACTATGAATTGGATTGGACACGGAGAGCGATCGACCTTCACAATCAAATTCGTGGATTTTTTCCCAACTGTACGACGACGTTTCGAGGCGCGATCCTCAAGGTGACGGCGACCATCCCCCTCGCCGCTAAGGTTAAACTTCCGATCGAATTCGCCGACCTTCCGCAAACCTTTGACCCCGTTCAGGCTCCTGGAGAAGTGGCTGCCGTTCTCAAAAATGTGGGATTCGTCGTTCAGACAGGAGACGGATTTTTGTTATTGAGAGAAGTGCAACTGGCGGGCAAAAGTGCGCGATCGGGCTGGGATTTTGCCAATGGCACCCGCTTAGAGGTCGGAGAAAAGCTGGGCTGATCAGTCGGTCTTGAATTTGAAAGACTCCTCGATCGCCAACTTTTTTAACGTGAATTCGATGAATTTTTTCGCTACGGTGTTCGCGGTTTCTGCCCCCCAACCCCCCAATTCTGGGGGACTTTAAGAGAAGGATTCTAGTTCAAAGTCCCCTACTCGTGGGGGATTTAGGGGGCTGCCTGGATTGACAACCGCAGCGAACAATCTAATTGAATTTAGTGAGTGAACTTAGGTTGTTATTGGCGCAGATTTTCTGGAATCTTTTCGGGGACAACCCAGTAATAGACGGTACTGCTTCCAACTTCGACCACTTTTTCGGGCTTCCAGTCGCCCATATCAAAGGCGTGAGAGACAATGCGAGTCCCCGGTTTTAACTCCTTAAAGAGTTTGGGACGCAGTTGGAGATTGATACGCGGTAAGAGGTAAAGTGTGACGACCGTGGCATTTCGCAGATCGGTTTTGAAGAGGTCTTGTTGACGAAACTCAACTCGATCGGTCACTCCCGCCTTACGTGCATTCTCATTGGCTTCTTTGACGCGCTCAGGATCAATATCAACGCCCACTCCTTTAGTGCCAAACTTTTGAGCGGCTGTGACCACAATTCGTCCGTCTCCGCTGCCCAAATCGTAAAGCACATCATTTTTGCCCACCTTCGCGAGCTTCAGCATTTCCTCAACGACGGCGGTTGGCGTTGGCACATAGGGCACATCTAAGGCGCGTTCTTGAGGTTGGGCTGGCGCTTGTGCGGGTGCTGTTGTTGGTGTTGCGGTTGGTGTTGTGGTTGGTGTTGTGGTGGGCGTTACGGCTGGCGATTCGGTTGGGGTTGTCTGTGATGGAACTTGAGCGGTCACAGAATCACGCTGTTGAGTGCATCCAACAATTCCTAAACTGATGGCGCTGGCGGTCACAAAAAGTAGAGATAAGAGTCGTCGCTTCATGATTTCTCCTGATGGTAATGCGTGCAATGTGAATTTGATGGAACGTCAATTTGATGAAATTTTTAGCTGTAGTTGAGAATCTCAGAGGATCGTGAATGAGCATTTTGGGTAGATCACTTGATATGAGATTCCCCCTAGCCTCTTAAGAAGGGAGGGAACCTGAATCCGGCAAAGTTTTTCGCTTCGATGTTCCGCACTTCTGCCCCCCAAGCTACCAATTCTGGGAATCTTTCAGATCAGATCGGTTCAAAGTCCC
>NZ_JBJPHS010000160.1:0-11069 GCF_052939495.1 Phormidesmis sp. 146-12
TTGGAGCAGATGAAACCTGGTTTTTGGTCAATGGCTCGACCTGTGGTGTGATCGCATCGATTCTGGCGACCTGCCGCCCTGGTGACAAAATTATTCTGCCGCGCAATGGGCACCAATCAGCGATCGCGGGACTTATTCTCTCCGGAGCGATTCCCATTTTTGTCAATCCTGAATACGATCCCGTTTTGGAGATTGCCCACAGCATTACGCCTGATGGTGTCGCGCAAGCACTAGCTGCTCACCCCGACGCTAAAGCCGTCATGATGCTGTATCCGACGTATTATGGCGTGTGTGGTGATGTGGAGGCGATCGCTCAAATGGCCCATCAGCATCACATTCCACTCATCGTTGACGAAGCTCACGGGTCACATTTTGCCTTTCATCCCGATTTGCCGATCGCTGCTTTAGCGGCCGGAGCCGATCTAACCGTGCAGTCGATTCATAAAACCTTGGCTTCGATGACTCAATCGGCCATGCTGCATCTTCGAGGGCAGAGAATTGAGCGCGATCGCATCCAAAAAGCCTTACAGCTAATTCAATCGACCAGTCCTAGCTACCTCCTACTTGCCTCACTAGACGCGGCCCGTCAGCAAATGGCCACCCAGGGACTAGAACGATTAGAACACACGCTAAATCTGGCAGATAACGCTCGATCGCGCCTTGAGGAGATTCCTGTTTCCACACTCCAACCCAGTCAAGCCGGGAAAACTCCAGGATTTTTGGCGCTCGATCGCACCCGTCTCACTGTCACTGTTTCAGAGTTAGGATGGGATGGTTTTGCTGCCGACGATCGCCTCCATCAACACCTCAAAGTCACCGCCGAGTTTCCCTCTCTCAAACATCTCACCTTCATCATCAGCCTGGGTAACACTCAGCAAGACATCGACCAACTCATCCAAGCCTTCACCCAACTTGCACGACATCCCAACCCTCATCCCTCTCGCGAAGCGTATCAAAGACAACCCCCCATCCCTCGCAAAGCGGAACAAAGTTCTCCCTCTTCCCTCCTCCCTCCTCCCTCTTCCCTCCCCCCTCCCCCTCTTCTCTACTCTCCCCGCGATGCTTTTTTTGCTGCAACAGAAACGCTGGCGATCGCTCAAACGGTTGATCACATCAGCGCAGAACTGATTTGTCCCTATCCCCCTGGCATTCCTGCTCTGTTTCCTGGTGAAAAAATCACTCAAGACGTTCTCATTTATCTACAGCAAGTTCTTCTAGCAGGTGGCATGATCAGCGGTTGCGCCGATCTCACCCTGCAAACGCTCCAAGTCGTCAAACTTTAGAAAAGCAATTTAGTCGTCTGCCCGTAACGTCGCATCCACATCGCCCGCAAAGACTCCCTCCACACCGTCTCTTTCTAATAAGTGATAGACCGCCCAAACTTGAGGGCCGAAGACGATTTTGTCGCGATCGCACAACACATGAGTTTGCAGCTTACGCCCGTTGATCAACAATCCATTGGCGCTGGGCTTTCCTTTGGGGCTACCATCCACAATCTGATAGCGGCAACTCCCATCATCTAGCGGCAGTTGGATCAGCGTAGCGTGGCGACGAGAAACAAACTGTGAAGCCAGCCGGATTGTGCATCTCGGATCTCGCCCGATCGTGCAAAGGCTGCGCTCCAGCGTAATTTGATGTTCGCCCTGGTCGTCTCTAACAAGCAACAGATGTGAAAGCATGGGTCGATCGTCTACGTGTCAATTCCTTTAGGCAGTGTGCCCGATTCACTCAGGAGAATTAGGATAAACTCATCAAGCCTCCATCAAGCTGGACGGACTGAGATTTGTTGGCTCTAGACTGTAGACCTTGCACTGTAGACAAAGCAAGTTTTTGGCTCCTGCCCTATTCTCTATTGTCCAACGTCTCTATCTGCCACACCCACCAATAAGTCACCACCTTTCATCCCTCATCCCTCATCCCTCATCCCTCATCCCTCATCCCTCATCCCTCATCCCTTCCCCATGCCCTCCCCCCTCTGGCCCTACCTCACCCCCGGCATTCCCGATGATCTTTTCGAGAATCTTCCTGGCATTCCAATGACTCAGCGTGAAGTTCGGCTACTGCTGCTGTCTCAACTGCGACTAAAACGAGACTCTATTTTGTGGGACATCGGCGCAGGCACAGGAACCATTCCTGTAGAAGTAGGGTTGCTCTGTCCTAGTGGGCAGATCATCGCCGTCGAGCGAGATGAGGAGGTCGCGAATTTGATCCGGCACAACTGCGATCGCTTTGAGGTCAAAAACGTCCAGGTGATCGAAGGAACTGCGCCCGACTGTCTGCGAAATTTGCCTCAGCCCGATCGGGTCTGTATCGAAGGCGGTCGCCCGATCAAAGCGATTCTCAAGGCCGTCTGGCAACAACTCAAACCCCAGGGTCGCATCGTCGCCACGGCCGTCAGTTTGGAAACGCTCTACCAGATTTCAGAAAGCTTCTCCGACCTTCACGCCAGGAATATTGAAGTGGTTCAGTCGGCGGTCAATCGTCTCGAAACCCGTGGCACGAGTCAAACCTTTATCGCGGTCGATCCAATTTTTGTTTTGAGTGGCGAAAAAATAGAATGAACAAGAGAGATTGTGAAGAACTCAAAACGCAAAACTAGGTTTGTCTCTCCAAATCAGCTAAAGTGTTCCAAAGCAACTCTTAACCTTCTTAACCTCTGGCTAATTTGCCAAATGATTTGATTGAGCAATGGAGTCAGCGGATGGTTGGACAGTTAGACCAGGTTCTCTTCATGCAAAATTAGTGTTATGCCTTGGTCTCGTATTTTGAGTGGGATTGTCCTGATTGCCTTCGCCCTGACCATTATGCTGCTGGGTGGATGGTATTTTACGGCGGGGTTTTGTCTGATTATTTATTTTGGACAACTAGAATATTTTCAGCTTGCTCGCGCCAAAGGGTTTGCTCCGGCTGGCAAAACAACGCTGGTGGTCAGTCAAATTTTGCTGGTGGTCTCCAACCTTTCGCCCGGTCTGGCAGATGCGATCTTTCCGGTTGCAGGAACGTTAATTTGCTTTTATCTGCTGTTTCAGCCTAAGTTGGCAACGATCGCGGATATTTCTGCTTCGATCATGGGCTTGTTTTATGGGGGCTATCTGCCGAGCTATTGGATTCGCCTGCGATCGCTGGGACAAATTGAAGCCAGTAACCTCCCGCTCGACGGCTTTTGGATCACCTCCTGGCAAGGACTTCAGGCGCTCCCGGCTGGTTTGACAAACACGCTGCTGGCCTTTTTGTGTATTTGGGCCGCTGACATCGGAGCCTATACGATCGGTCGGTGGATCGGTCGAACTCGTCTGTCAGACATCAGCCCCAAAAAGACTGTCGAAGGTGCCGTGTTTGGAGTTGCTGCTAGTGTAGCGGTTGGCGTGCTGGGATCGTGGTATCTCAACTGGTCGGGCTGGCCGATCACAGGGGTAGCGCTGGGTTTGCTGATCGGGATTGCCAGTCTGTTAGGCGATTTAACAGAGTCGATGATGAAACGAGATGCAGGCGTTAAAGACTCTGGACAACTGATTCCAGGGCATGGGGGCATCCTCGATCGCGCCGACAGCTACGTTTTTACGGCTCCGCTAGTCTATTATTTTGTGACGATCGTCTTGCCGCTGTTGCCTAAGTAAGACGTGAGGAGTGAGGAGATAAACCTGACAAATCCTGTGCTTACCTGAATAAAACTCACCTTCGCGGGACTGCTAGTCAGAATTACGGGTTGTCTAATCCTTGATCGTTCAATACTTGGTGATAAATTTTCATCAGTTGATCAAAGTTGGCTTCTGGGGTGTACTTAGTTTCGTAGGTGAGACGAGCCTGTTTTGACATTTGGGCGATCGCTGCTGGGTGTTGTTCTGCCCACTTCATCTTTGTGGCTAGATCGGCTGCATCTCTGGGAGCAAACTGTAAGCCTGTCTGTCCGTCTTCTACAATTTCTGCCATGCTGCCCAGTTTGGGGACGATAACCGGAAGCCCGCAGGAAAACGCTTCGGCGATCGTCAACGGAAACCCTTCATACCAGATCGACGGAAACACCAAAAATCGAGCTTGCTGCATGAGTTGGAGAACCGTCGCTTTGTCTTGTCTGCCAAGAAAGGTAATCGTGTCCTCTAATCCAGCCTCTTTGACCTGCTGCTGCAATACTTCTCGCAGGGGCCCTTCGCCGACAATTTTTAATGGTAGCGTCAACGCATTTTGCACATAAGCATCAATCAAAACAGCAACGCCTTTTTCTTCTGCCAGTCTGCCTACAAATAATGCACTGTGATGATCAGCAGGATTAGAGAAAGAAATTCCTTCGGGGGCGAACACAAAATTAGATTTGACGTGAATCTTGGCGATCGGCAACCCCGCCTGAGTCAGCTTCTCTTTTTGAAATTGAGTCAGCGTAATGTAAGCATTGACCCGCTCTTGCCAGGTGCCCCGCAGCCGATGCCAACTCACCATTGCTGTCACAACCGCACTTTGAGACCGAGAGCCACGATAGCAGCCATGCACAATCCCCGCTAGTGGAATCGGCTTCCCCAGACAGTCTTCACAGATCTGATTGTCTCGAAACAGCATCGCCCTGGGACAGCCCAACCGATAATTGTGCAGCGTTTGCACCACAGGAATTTTTTGATCTCGACAGGCATCATAAACCGAAGGCGACAGCAGCGGAAAAAAGTTGTGAACGTGAACGACATCCGGCCGAAACTGAGCGATCGCTTCTCTCACCTTGAGTTTAGAAGTCTGAGAATAAACCGCACTCACCGCTGCGATCGCTTTACTCCAGGCTCCGACAATCTCATCGTTACTAACTTCTAGCAACTCAACGGTGTGGCCGCGATCGCTCAACAACGCCTTCTCAGCTTGAACAACGCCTTCCTCTCCGCCCACAATCTGATAGCGGTTATGCAGTTGCAAAATTCTCATTTAGTTACGCCGCCTAATGCCGATCCCAATTTTACAAAAGCGCTGACTTTGAATTATTCCAGGGTGAAAGCAGACCCTAAAACAAATGTCACTGATTTAGGAACCGTGAGCAGTACTACAAGTTCTCATCCCTCATCCCTCTCGCGAAGCCTTCCTCATCCCTAAACAATGATGCCTTGATGCTTGAGCCATAAAATCACGAAGATTGTGACAATCCAACTGACCACCGTAAAGAGGATTGGCTTATCGGTAAGCAACACTTCTTCTGGACGCTCCGCCCGTTCTCCTAGCTCAGGAGTGGAAGAATTTTCAAGCGAGTCAACTTTGAGATCGCTCAATAGCTGATAGCGAAAAATACCATACAGCACAAATGGAAAGGTCAACATCATCCAGGGAGTAGACGCGCCGTTGACTTGCGGGCCAGAACTCCACAGGGCATAGCTCATCAGCGCTCCGGTCGTCACAGTACTTTCCATCCGAGTCAGCAGTGGTAGAGAATAGCGCTTCAGCACGCTGCGAGTTTTTCCCCCACGTTCTTGTAAAAGTCGAAGTTCAGCTTTGCGCTTTTCGACTCCCAAAAACAGCGCCAGCATTCCAGTACACAGCAAAAACCAGACCGATGGAGCAATTCCGATCGCAGCCCCTCCAGCCAAAGCACGCAAAACAAACCCAGCAGCGATCGCAATGATGTCCAAAATGGGAGTGCGCTTTAGTTTGAGGTTGTATGCAACTTGCAGCAGCGAATAGGCGATCAGCGTGACTCCCAATGCAGGCGCGGTTAACCATCCCAAAATTAAGGCACTGCTCAATAAAAGAACCGCCATCGCGATCGCCGTCCGCACTTTTACCCAACCCGCTGCGATCGGGCGCTTACACTTGACGGGATGCTGACGATCGGCTTCTACATCCGCCACATCGTTGATCAGATAAAAACTACTAGAGGCACAGCAAAACAGCACAAAGGCCAGAGTCGCAGCCAAAAACGACGGCAGATTAATGCTAAATGCAAAGAGAGGCACCGCAAACACAACCAGATTTTTTGTCCACTGGCGAGGTCGCAAGCTTTTAAGATGAGCTAGAAATCGAGTGCGTGAGGATACGGAGATCGATTTACTGGTATCTGTATTTGCACGAGAATTCATGATCTTTTTCCTGGAAGACTTCTCAGCGCATCCGGCTATCTACTGACTAATCTAGAGTTAACCATCAAAGCAAGCAACCTATCCAGAAAACATTTATCTTCTACTCAAGAAATCTTTAAATACTCCTCACAAAGGCTCAAATCTAGCGTTTCAAGCAAGAAAGGACTTAGAACGCTCAATCTTTGATGGTTGAAAGTGATGGTTGAAAGCGTCCTCGATCGCAGGCTGTGATCTCGAAGATCCCCCCTAACTTCCCTTAAAAAGAGAATTCAGGAGACTGCAAATTGACGTAATCTTGCGCGTGAAGTTCAGATTCGCGTTGACAACACATTGTTACGAGCTTGGTTTCGTTAAGCTTCTCACTCAAATCAAGATCAAACAAATCAAGATCAAACGTCGTGTAAGAAAGCCGGGACAAACGGAGGTTTTTGAGAATTGAGAGTCGATCGCTTCCCGCCATCCGATATTCTATGGAAATGTCTTTTTGAATCCTTCTCATCCCCCCTCATCCCTCATCCCTCATCCCTCATCCCTCCCTCATCCCTCTTATGCCCACCATTCGAGTCCCTGCGACAACAGCAAACATTGGCCCTGGCTTTGATTGTCTAGGGGCTGCCCTGACGCTGTATAACCAGTTCAAATTTACGCCGTCGTCTCAAAAACCACTCAAAATTACGGCAACGGGGGCAGAAGCCGATCGCGTCGCCACCAATGACAGCAATCTGGTATATCAGGCATTCTGCAAGTTTTTTGCCCATCTAGGACAGACCCCGCCTGCGGTTGAGATAGAGATAGAGATGAATGTGCCCCTCGCACGAGGATTGGGCAGTTCGGCAACGGCGATCGTCGGTGGGCTGGTGGGTGCCAATACTCTGTCAGAGTCGCCGCTGAGTCAAGACGAGATCATGCACCTGGCGATCGCCCTCGAAGGACATCCTGATAATGTGGTGCCTGCATTGCTTGGGGGCTGTCGATTGGCGGCATCGGGCCGCGATCGGGCGTGGGAAATCTGTGAATTGAACTGGCATTCTGACCTGATGCCGATCGTCGCCATTCCCGATTTTGAACTCTCTACCGCAGAAGCTCGTCGCGTTTTGCCTACCGATTACAGTCGCGCTGATGCCATCTTTAATACGGCTCACTTGGGTTTGTTGGTGCGAGGATTGGAAACCGCAAACGCAGACTGGCTCAAGGCGGCACTTGACGATCGTATTCATCAGCCCTATCGTCAAACGTTAATTTTGGGATTTGAAGCGGTGCGATCGGCTTCCCTGTCAGCGGGTGCTCATGGAATGGTGATCAGTGGGGCTGGCCCAACTTTACTTGCGTTATCAAGTGCCGCAAATGCAGAAGCGGTTCAGTCAGCAATGGAGAAAGCCTGGATGCGGGAGGGTGTTGGCGTTGAGGTGAAGGCGTTGCAGATCGATCGGGAGGGGGTGAGGAGTGAGGAGTGAGGGTGAAGACGGTAAGCTTTGTATGGATTAACTGTGGATTAACTAGTGGATTAACTATGAGTGACGTGTTTTGGCAAATGCTTAGAGTTTTTAGTGTTAAATCGATCGTGACGGCGCTGTTAGTTGCAAGCTGCTGGCTCACAATGTCTGTTTCGGTGTCTGCTCAACCCCTACGGCCAACCCCTTTGTTTGCATTATTTTCGTTTTCGGGCACACGTCCGGCTAATCTGGGAGTTCAGAATGGCAAGCTGGCAGCCTGTCCGAGTACGCCCAACTGTGTGAATAGTCAAACGGCAGATCAAGCCCATACGATCGCTCCCCTGCGCTACGCCACCAGTCCTGAAAAGGCATTCGCTAACCTCAAGCAAACCATTCAGGCGCAACCCAGAACCAGAATCGTTGCTGAAACTGAGAACTATCTCTACGCCGAATTCACCAGCAAACTGATGGGCTTTGTCGATGATGTGGAGTTTTATCTAGACAAACCTGCGGGCGTGATTCAAGTGCGATCGGCTTCTCGATTGGGCGAATCGGATTTGGGCGTTAACCGTCAAAGAGTAGATTCAATTCGCACGGCTCTCAAAGAAGCAGGCATTCTACAAATGGGATAGCCATCTCTCTAGATCTGACACGCTAGAAAAGTCGAGTAAAGCTTCTCCAAGGGATTCGAGTTGCTCAATGGGTAATGCTTCGATCTGTCTGCGTAAAGCCTCTGGCACTTCTCCAACTTTTCGGGCCAGCAGTCGAAAAATCAGTGATCGTTCTCCTTGAGCCATCCCTTGAGCCATCCAACTGGTTGTGATTTCCATAATTTGCTCCTGTTCTGTTGCCTCTAATTTACCAATCTCCTCAGCAAACAATGGCTCCTCAACCTCATTTAGCCGCAGGTACGTGTCCACAAATCCTGAGATGAGTCTGGTTTTTGCGGGGTCAAGGCGCAATGTGGTCAATAGCCGCAAACATTCCGCTTTCACTCTGGGGCGGTCTTGTGGGGCAATTCGCATCTTTGACATGAGAGCGGCTGCGATTGGGTTAGGCTGATCGATAAAGTTGCGCCAGTCTAACTGATTGAGTTGGATTGCAGCAAAATTGAATTCTAAAACCTTTAATCCTGAAAACTCCACAGTGTGCGTTTGCGGTTCGGCTCTCAGGGGTTCATCAAACGAGAAGACAACAATCGGATAAATCCTCTGCACATACTTTTGGTACAGACGGGCAAAGTAAAAAAACATTCTTCGGGCAAAGTTCGACTGAGTGTATGACTGAGCTTCGATGTGGACAAGGAATCCAACTTCCTCACCAGACTGTTTGACCTCAACAAGCAGATCGATGATTTTGTCCTCTCCAGACGTGAGATCCGCAAAGTACTCCTGCGGCAAAAACTGGATTGAGTCTCGTTCGATCGTGCTGGCAATTTCGGGCAAAAATAGATCCAAAAACTCAGCGAAGAATGTAGTGAGTAGCTCCTTGAAGAGACGATCGTGATCAACCATAAGATTTCGACAACTCACTAGACAACAAAACGGTGATAGCGCTCAATGAAGCGTAAAACAGGCTTTTAGACTCATCTTGCTACAAGTTTTAACCAATAAAAAGGACACCTGATTTAGATGCCCTGCTCAAAAATCTTTAGTTAAGACGACCAGAAACTAACGGCGAAAATTGGCCAAAATTAGATATTGAACCAACTGCAACACAGCGTATAGAGCCGTCGCCACATAGGTAAACGCCGCAGCATTTAACACCTTGCGGGCCGCCCGATTTTCTTCACCCTGCAAAATTCCTAGCTCGTCAATGATTCTCAGCGCCCGATTTGACGCATCAAACTCAACAGGCAGCATGACGAGATGAAAGACAATCACCGCCGCAAATAGCACAATGCCAATCTGAATAAAAACTCCGCCGATCGCGCCCATAAACAAGCCAGCCATAATCAAAATCGGCCCAAAGTTAGCGCCCAAATTGACCGCCGGAACCAGCGCCGCCCTCATATTCATTGGCTTATAGCCCTTCACATCTTGCAGCACATGACCACACTCGTGAGCCGCGACAGCCGCCGCCGCTAGAGAGTCAGACCCATACACCACCTCAGACAATCGAACTGCCTTAGCACTGGGATCGTAGTGATCCGTCAGTTCTCCTGCGATCGGCTCGATCGTTACATTGTGAATCCCCATATTTTTGAGAATCGTCTGCGCCACCTCAGCCCCGGTCATTCCTAAACTCGATCGTACTTGAGAATACTTGCGATAAGTGCCCTGAACGCGCTGCTGGGCCCACCACACCAAAATCATGCCCGGAATCAATAACAGGTAAGACGGATGAAAATACATGATCTTCTACCCAAATGTCGTGTAAGTGCTTTGCTGATTTGCTTTGAGCCTATGTTAGCACTTCAAACCGCAACCCTCTTTGGGGGGATTCCGTACATCATCACAGATTGTTAGCAAATTTATGGATCGGAGCGATTGAGCTAAAATAAGAGAATCTTTCGTCCTAATTATGCAAAATCTTGCGCTATTTGTTTTCTAAATTCAATTTTTCTAAGGTCGATCGTGTCGCACTGACAGGAGCTTTCTGCCTTCATGCGTGAGTCGTTCGAGGCGGTACGTCCAAATCCACCTAAAGCTGATGTCCGTCATGCTGAACACTCGACTGCGGATAATTTTTCAAATCCTGCCAATCCCCTTCGGCGGCGGATTCTCACCTGGCTCAAGGTTCACGTTCCCGAAACTAGAATTCGACATATTTTGCGCGTTGAGCAACTGGCGATCGTTCTAGCCCAGCACCATCACTTGGATGTAGAAAAAGCGGCTCAAGCAGCCCTGATGCACGACTTGGCGAAGTTCTTTAAACCCCAGCGGCTCCTGCAAATGTCCAAAGACGAAGGGCTAACCCTGGACGCAGTGGATGAGTCTAATCCTCATTTGCTTCACGCTGACGTGGGAGCGATCGTCGCCAGAGATGAATTTGGAATCCGAGACGAAGCAGTGCTGCAAGCCATTCGAGACCACACCTTGGGCAGACCAGGGATGAGTCCGTTAAGCTGTGTGGTCTATCTAGCAGATGGCCTAGAACCTGGACGAGGCAACGCCCCTGAGTTAGAGGCTCTGAGACAACTAAGTCGGCAAGATCTAGAAGAAGCCATCTGGCGCGCCTCCGATCATTCACTCAGACACTTGCTCAATGCTCACCACCTGATTCATCCCCGCACGGTGCTAACTCGCAACTGGTTTATGCAAACGGTGACCCACAAGCCACCCAAAAGAGCCAACCTCCCAAACCCTGACCCCTAGCTGGAGTGAAAATCATGCCACCCTACCGTTTCTAACTGCCTCGATCGCACTAACCATTTACCTAATCAAGGAACCTGAACATTAATGACAGATTTTTCTAAAGAGCAAATCCTTTCGACGATCGCATCTTCCGCCCCAGATTTTGATACGAGCTACGAACTGGCCACTCGCATCGCCGATGCTGCCTCTGACCGCAAGGGTGAAGACATTGTGCTGCTCAAAGTAGGAGAAGTCACCGTCTTGGCAGACTATTTTGTGATCGTGACGGGCTTTTC
>NZ_JBJPHS010000161.1:0-10732 GCF_052939495.1 Phormidesmis sp. 146-12
GCAGGGACGGGAGTTGCAGACGCTCAAAGGGCACAGCAGTTATGTCAACAGCGTAAGTTTTAGTCCCGATGGCAAGACGATCGCCTCTGGCAATTATGACGGAACTGTAATTCTCTGGAATCTCAATTTAGATAGCTTGATGACGCTAGGCTGCGATTGGTTGCTCGACTACCGCACCAATAACCCCAACGGTCAGCGCGATCGAGAATTGAATGAAGCTTGCGGAGCGACAAAACAGCCCCGGCCAGTTCGTAAGGTGTCGCTGTGGCAGCAATTTGCGGCATGGGTTTGGCAGAGATGAGCCAGGCAAAACACAGGCGCTCAGGGAGAGTCCGTCTCCTGCAAAAGAGGCGTTGCTGAACCGAAGCATGATTTTCCAGGTAGGGGTCATGCCCCCGTGTACCCTCTTCCCGCATCCAGGGCGACCCAGGGGGATGATTGTGATTTTGGCATGACGAATGGGGATGTGAAAATCTACGGTAGGGAATGCTGCCCTCGTTCCGATTCCAGGCCTTCGGGCAACTACAGGGGGATTGCCCCTACCGTATGACTTTTCGACGCTTGCGCTTATCCTTTGCGGCGTTGGCGGCTGAGAATGCTCATCACTTCGCTGCGGTTGGGGGCAGGTAAAAGCGGACTCCAATCGCCTGCGTCAGCAAATCCCCTTTTGTGTAAGTTGGCGATCGTTTCAGTGACTGCTCTTTTGAAGGAATAGAAGCAAATTATGAACGCTAAAATAACGTGAATTCGACAGAGTTTTTTCGCTTCGTGATTCAGCACTTTCGCCCCCCAACCCCCCAATCTGGGGGACTTCCGGATGGGATTTTTTGCTCAAAGTCCCCCAAACTTGGGGGATTTAGGGGGCTGCCCGGAGCGATCACCGCAGCGAAGGATTTCATCGAATTCACGCTAAAATACCTGCCGGAAAAAGGCTACGTCGTTTTTTGGTGATTTTACTTCTTCTAGCGTGACATTAGAGGGATAACGAGAACCGAGTTCACAGCCGTATAACAATTCGCTTGATCTCACTACCGCAAAATTTTCGTGTGGATGTCGAGGATATTTACGGCCGCCCAACCGAAACGTTATCGAGCGACTAATACTTGATGAACACCCCGACCCATATCAACAACATACCCTGTTCGTTGTAGCTCTGGAGTTGGCTTTTCGATGACTCGCCAGAATTCGATTCCACCTTCAGGTTTTGGGGTGAAATAGTCATAGATCGTGACGGCTAATGCCTTACCGCTAGCATCGAAGGCTGCACCCTCTGGCAAAATTCCCTCAAATGGATAATCCTTGAGCTTCGTGAGTTGACCTGATGCGCGATCGAGCATCATCAAACTCAAGGTTGCTTGACGGGTAAATCGAGGTGAATTAGTCGGGAAGGCAGTCCCACGCATGTTCACAGTCACGACCTTTGAGCCATCTGGACTGATTGCCAAACTTTCGGGTGAGAGATCGGCGATCGCAGTTGAAACCACTCGATGCTGTGTTCCAGACGTATTTAATGGAGCAAGTTGAATGACGGATACTGTCCCTCGCGTTTCGGGTAATCGTTGTTCCAAGGTTTTGATTTGTTCACTAAAATTGCGCCCCCAATTGCTGCTGAGATAGAAGCGCCCATCAGGAGTGAATTGTCCTGTAAACGGGTCTTTGCCAACTTTCACGGGTGAACCCCAGGGAGTCAGTTGCAGTGCCCCTTCAGCGTTGCGATCGACTTCGTAAAAGACAATTTCATCTCGGTAGTCCAGATTTACAGCTAGATATTTTCCAGACGGATGCCACTGAACTTGACTCGCGTACAATCCATTTTGGAAATACTTTGGGTCAGGTTGAATTCCGATCTGACGAAGGGAAAACTCTGTCGGTTGACCGAGTTGATTGTTCTGAACTGGAATTAGAACGATTTCTTTGTTTGGAGTCTGCGTTGAAATTGCTAGTAAATTTCCATTGGGATGAACATGAACCGTTTCAGGCTTAGGAGGAACTTCAATTCGATCTCGAACAATGGGACGACGGGGATTGGATAAATCGATCGCCACCAATTGATTGCCAGAAGGAAGTTGCTCTCTTCGAGTCGCATTCGCTGGCATTGCTCCAAGGGTTTCAACGACAAATGCAGTTTGATGATCGGGTGATAGCGCCAGCGCATAGGGCGCTCCAATCACTGAATTTGAAGCATTAATTTGCGCGATCGTTTCCTGCTTTCCGTTGAGTGGCAAAGTTACGATCGAGAGTTGATCACTCACCCCTTGAGCAGGCAACTTACCATCTGCATAGGTGCTGGCAAGAAAATCACCATCTGAAATGGCAGCAATGTAGCGTCCTGTAAATTCCAACAACTGCTGTGTGGGTTGGGGATTGCTCAATTGAGTTGAAATTGAGATGCATGTGAGACAACCAATGATGAACGCGATCGCGCTGCGGGTGATGCTCAGATTAAAGTTTTTCATGGTCTTTGAATTAACTTAAGCACTTCGTTCCTTAAACACTTCTTCCGCTACAGCCATTGCTTGCTGCACTTTCACAAAGCCAACATAGGGAAGCATATGTAGGATAGTTTCAACAATTTCCTGACGATTGGCTCCTACGTTCAAGGCTCCATTGATATGGACTTTGAGCGGTAACCCTGAAGCCGTGGTATTCAATCCAGTCAAGGCAGAAACGGTTGCCAGTTCACGGGTTTTTAGATCGAGATTTGGACGAGAAAAGACATCGCCATAGGCAAATTCCACGATGTAGCGTCCGAGGTCAGGAGCAATATCTTCAAAGCTGTTCACCACTGCCTCACCCGATGCTTTGCTAATTTGATTGAGAGCGTCTAAACCCCGGCGGTAGCGAGTCTCATTGCTTTCTGCCTGCCGCCGACTTTCTAGCTCTGGTTGTGGACTAGCAGGCGGAATTCCCTGTTGTTTGAGAGCGACAAGTTTCTGCTGCGCGGCAGCAATGGCAGTCAGGGTTTTGGGATAACCTGCATACACGGTCATTTGCATCAGCAATTCTTTAATTTCAGTCTCCGTTGCACCCGCCCGCAATGCCCCTTCAACGTGAGCCTCAACTGAATTGTTCTGATTGCCCAATGCCGTTACCATCGCTAGAGTGGCGAACTCGCGAGATTTGAGGCTGAGTCCACGCCGATTCCAAATTTCACCCCGCGCAAATTCGATGATCAACCGGGGTAAATCGGGGGCAAGGGTGGCAAACCGAGTGGCAATGGTTTTGACACGATCGCCTTCTGTTTGCTGCAAATTTTGAATCCCAAGCTGGTAGCGATCGCCCTCCGGTCTGGCTGAAACAGGCTTAAACTGAAGGTTACGCTCTTTGAACACTTCCCGCGCGATCGTCATTCCATCTTGCGCGGCTGGAAAGCCAGCATACACAACGGCATTCAGAATCGTCTCTACCACTTCTTGAGGCGTACAGCCGACATTCAGCATTCCATGAATATGAAACTTCAGTGCCGGACGTACCGAGCCGATCGCAGTTAATGCCGCCACGATCGCGATTTCTCGCTGTTTCAAATCGAGTCCGGGTCGAGATAAAACATCGCCAAACACATGGTTCACAACCATTTGGGCTAAATCTGGTGAAAATGCTTCCAGTGGGCGAGTAGCGCGATCGTAATCATTACCCCCGACTCGCTTGAGCGTTTCAATGCCGCGAGTGTAGCTATCGCTGGGTTGAGCTTGCACTTTTTTAGTAAAGATTCCTAGAACAAAAGTTGTCAGTGTTGCGATCGCGGACGTGAGCAGCGATCGGCGCATTCGTTGAGCAGTTTGTGACATGATTTTTACGACAAAATAATTGTAATTTTGCAAATCTCAACTACAGACCAGACATCATGCCCCCATCTGCCAAAAGAGAAACGCCAGTATGCTGTGGAAAACGATCGAAAATTTTCGTTGATTTAGAAGTCTTTGTCCAAGTTATGAACAGCGGCAACTCTGCATTTCTCTTTTCGGGGTTTATACAGGTGGCGGATTTCGTTCGGAAAATTGCCCGTTCCAATAGGGGTAATAGGGATATGGCGGTGTCAAATAACTTGCCGTATCTAGTCTTGCAATTTGCTCCTGGGTGAGGTTCCAGCCGACTGCCCCAAGATTCTGCCTCAACTGCTCCTCGTTGCGCGCACCAATTAGAACAGTCGCGACGGTGGGTCTTTGCAGCAGCCAGTTCAGGGCGATCTGTGGAATGGTTTTATTGGTCTCTACCGCCACTTCGTCGAGCGTATCGACGATCCGATACAAGTGCTCATCATCAACTGGCGGCCCGAACTTAGCCGTATCGTGTAACCGACTGTCCTCAGGTAAAGGCCGTCCCCGCCGGATTTTTCCGGTTAAACGTCCCCAACCGAGCGGACTCCACACAACAGCCCCAACACCTTGGTCTTGACCTAATGGCATCAGCTCCCATTCATAATCGCGACCGATCAGTGAGTAGTAGGTCTGGTTGGCGACATAGCGCGAGTAACCATAGCGATCTGCGACAGACAGAGATTTCATGAGGTGCCAGCCAGAGAAATTGGATACTCCGAGGTAGCGCACTTTCCCGTCACGCACTAGGTCATCAAGCGTTGACATCACGCTTTCAATGGGTGTCATCGCATCGAAGTGGTGTAATTGCAGCAGATCGATATAGTCCGTACCAAGGCGTTTGAGTGCAGCGTCAGTAGCCTGTATAAGGTGATGGCGAGAAGCTCCAACGTCATTTGCACCTTCGCCCACACGAAGCGTAATTTTAGTCGATAAAATTACTTGGTCGCGGCGACATCTGACTGCTTCCCCCAGAATAGATTCCGAGATTCCGTCAGAATAGACATCGGCGGTATCAAACATATTCACGCCAGCCTCAAGGCAAATATCGATCAAGCGTTTCGCCTCATCTACATCCGTATTACCCCAAGCACTGAAAAGCGGTCCTTTGCCACCAAAAGTACCTGCGCCAAAACTTAACGCAGGAACCTTAAAGCCAGATTTGCCCAGAAAGCGGTACTCCATGAGTTATTATCCTCGTTGATAAGTGTTGAAAAACTTTGTCGTGAGGTTGTGAATCACGATCGACGTAGAGGTTGAGAGATTTGTGACATGACTTTTACGACACAATGATTATGATTTTGTAACCTTTAATTACAGACCGGACATCATACCCCCATCAGCTAGAAGAGACGTACCTGTAATGTAGGGACAATCGTTGGATGCAAGAAACAATGCTGCTTCGGCAATCTCCTCTGCGGTGGCAATTCGCTTCAGTGAATCTGCCAACTGTCGAGCCGCTTCTACTTTCTCTTTTGAACCTCCGGTCGATCGCCGAAATAGCGGCATATCCGTAATTCCAGGTGAAAGCACATTCACTCGAATCCCTTGCTGCCCGTAGTCCAATGCTGCCGCTTGTGCCAAACCCAAGAGCGCCCGTTTTGCAGAAGCATAGCCAGAAAACCCCGGTCGGGTGGCTATAGTATGCTGTGAGGCAGTAATGACAATATTTCCACCCCGCTTCAGCATGTGTGGAATCTGGTACTTCATGGCAAGAAAAACACCCCGTAGGTTCGTATTCTGAACCCAGTCCCATTCCTCAACGGTAATCTCGTGGAGGGGTTTGGAGAGTATATCTCCCGCATTGTTCAGGGCGATATCCAGTTGACCATATTTTTCCACGATGCGATCGACAAACGATTCAACTTCTCTCGGCTGGATCACATCTGCTTTGAGATAAGTCGCCTCGCCACCACTTTGCCGAATTTCCTGTTCTACCGCAGCACCCAGGTTTTCTCTCCGTCCGCAAAAACCGACTTTCGCTCCTTCACGGGCAAAGGCAAGTGCCGCCGATCGCCCAATTCCAGAAGTTGCGCCAGTGATCATCACCACCTTTCCAGCAAAGCGCCCTTTTGCATCTGTGGGCTGAGGTGCTGGCTTCTGAGCAGTCGCCGTTACTCTATTCGGAGTTAATCCAACTGTAGCGGCTCCTGCCAGTCCAGCCAGCCCAGTTTGAATCACTTGCCGACGGCTAGACTGTTGATCTGTAGTGCATTTCGTCATTAGTTTTTGGGGTGTAAAAACGACTCAAAATTCTGTGGTTTCTGTGAAAGTTTTTTCGGCGGTTGATGATGGACTTGCAAAACAAGCTTCGATAGCCTAAGTGTAGATTCATGCTCAAAAAAATAACAATGGCTTTTTCAGGCACCACTGTCATGCTAAAAACGCATTAATTATCATGAGTCGTTTACACGATTTAGAAGTCTTTGTGCAAGTCGTCAACAGCGGCAACTTTGCCAGAGCGGCGGCAGCATTAGAAATTAATCCATCAGCTATCAGTCGCCGCATTAGCCAGCTTGAAGATCAGTTGGGTGTCCGTCTGTTTAATCGCACCACCCGCAGCCTCAGCCTGACCGAAGTGGGAGAGCGCTATTTCAATCGTTGTCTCAGCATTTTGGCAGATTTAGAAGAAGCCGATCGCGAGGCAAAACATCACAGCGCAGCCCCGCAGGGTGTTCTGCACGTTAGTTGTTCAACCCTGTTCGCTCATCGTCATCTACTAACGCGCATTCCTGAGTTTTTGACCCACTATCCCCGCCTCAGCATTCAATTAGCGCTGACCGATGACTTAGTAGATATTGTTGGTGACAGTATCGATGTTGCCATTCGCATTGGTGAACTGGCAGATTCTGCTCTGATTACCCGTCGGTTAGTCTCCGATCGCCGGATTCTTTGTGCGGCTCCAGCCTATCTCGATCGCTATGGAACTCCCACAACTCCCGATGATTTAGCCACTCACAATTGCCTCGCCCTGAATGCCTACAAAACGACCTTGAATCAATGGCGCTTTTGCGATCCCGTTGGGGTGAGAGAAATTAGCGTGGGTGGAAATTTTACCGTCAATAGTGGGATAGCCCTGTATGAGTCGGTTCTGGCAGGTTTGGGCATTGCTCGTGTGACGGCATTTTTGGCAGATCAGGCGCTGCGATCTGGACAACTGATTCACATCCTTTCGGAATACGAAGATGAGAATGATGTGGGAATTTACGCCATCTTTCCTAGCAATCGTTACTTGCTTCCCAAAGTGCAATGTTTTGTCGAGTTTTTAGTTGAAAGTTGTTCCAGCAAAGCAGTAAACGGACAAAACAGTTTAACTGAGGCGTGACTCCAAAGATCTGACCCGTTCCTCCAGGGCCGCAATTTGCTGTCTGAGCTTCAGAGTAGGGATTGTAAAATAAATTGCATCAAAGTCAGAAGTTGAGATTTAACGAACTACTGAACCAAAGACATGAGTACGATAACCTTTCAACCCGAACTGCTGGATCAACTGCTTAGGTTTATACTGTGTTCTGGACAATGTGCAAACTAATGAGTTTTGACCAGATTTTTGGGATGTCAAAGTGCTGCCTCGTCTCACAACAAGTAACAGCCTTTCAGAGAGAATATGAGAATTTTTCATTCCGTCAAGTGGGCAGACGAGAGAAAAAAGTCCAAAGTCCAAAGTCATTCCTCATCCCTCATCCCTTCTTCTAGCTCCGGCAAAGGCTCCTCTGCTTGCAAAAACTCCGGTTCAGTCTTGTCGTAGCGATCGTTCTTCCACTCATCCAAAATATCTCTCACCAACGCCTCTCTCAGCCAAATCTGACCCACCAGCACCAGCGGAATCGCCAGAAACAATCCCAAAAAGCCAAAAAAGATGGCAAAAACTACTTGAGATAAGAGCGTGACCGCCGGAAGCAGCGATAGCTGTTTTGACATGACAAATGGCACCAGCAAATACTGCTCAAGCTGCTGAATGACAATATACAAAATCACTACAGCGCCCGCTTTCCACGGGGCATCGAGTAAGGCGATCGCCATCGGCGGAACCAAACTCAACACCGGCCCCACATTGGGAATCGCCTCTAACAACCCGGCTAACAACGCATTTGCCAGCACCAATGGCACGCCCAAAATCCACAAACTGATGCCGCTGACGACCCCAATCACCACCATGTTGATCAAAATGCCGCCGACCCAGTTGACCAGCGCCACCTCACACAGTCCGAGAATTTCATCCGCTCGCCGCCGATAAAACGACGGAAACAACAGCACAAACCCTCGACGATAAGGTTGGGGATTGATCAGCAGCATGACCGTCAGAATGATCACCAGCAGCAGATTTAACAAAACCGCCAGCACATTGGAGAACAAGGAGAAGAAGTTTCCGACGACTCGCCCGGCTAGCGGTTGGATTTGTTGAATCAGATCATCAATGCCCGGCAAGTATTGTGATGACCCAGGAATCATATCCTGCATGTCTTGAAACCGTTTCTGAAGATTGTCTAACCCCTTGGGCACCAATTCCACAAGCTGTTGAAACTGAGTGATAAACGGTGGCACAATCAGCCCGACAAAGATGATCGAGAGAATGACGAAGAGCGCGATCGAGAGTGCAGTTGCCGCCCCTCGTTTTAAGCCAGCCCGCTGCATTCGGCGCACCAGACTATTGAGTGCAGTGGCAAAAATCACCGCCGCAAACACCAGCAGCAAAACCTGATGAATCTGCCACAAAATGTAAGCTGACACCGCAAATGCCAAAAGCCCAACCCATTTTCCCAATCCCACAATCTCACTCCTTCCCATGCTGGCTTAACTGAGTATGCCATTTTGCAGAAAAAGCGAAAAAGAAAAGAGACAAGACTTCTGCGAAGATGCACCAAAAGCCTAACTAAAGGAATACATCAAACGCTCGAATCGGTGATTGGGGGTGAGACTAAATCACGCTGCCAGATTTTTGGGAGGACGATCGTGCGTCACAATAGCGATGGTGTTCAAAATAGTTGAGTTATGCGATTTGCAGTTTCGGGCAGTTCTGGGCAGGTGTTGGCGTATGGGAAGCTGTTTATCCAACCGGATGAGGAGGGGCAGCGTCTTTGTTTTTGCACCGATCGCGGCACTGTCATTGTCGGGGGAATCATCGATCCAGATGGCGATTTGTCCAATGCGAGTCAGGAGTTATTTCGAGAATTTCTTAAAACCTGGGGGATGATGGGGGTAACGCTCACGTCTCAGGCTCGTTAGGCGTTCAGAATTTAGTCTTATTGTATAAAAGCGCTACTTTTTCGAGCAATTGCCCACTCTAGAGTAGAACGGTTGAGAGATCAGGAACAATCTGGCTTCTGATCTCATCCGATAAATCAGAGTGGACGATGCAATGCAAAGATGTGGAACCAGAGTGCTGAATTGGCTGATTTTTGTGCTGGTGGGCTGGGCGATTGTCACTCAGAGTCAGCCGTCTATTAGCGCCACCAAAGCAGAATTTGTAAATCTTCAAGCGATCAGTCCAAATATTGTATTGGATATTCGCTATGCAACGACAAATAATTTTACAAAACAAAAGTTATACCGTCAGGCAAAATGCTTTTTGAGAATCAGCGTGGCAGAAAAGTTATCACGAGTGCAAACAGAATTAGAAACGCAAGGGTTAGGACTCAAAGTATACGATTGTTATCGTCCGCTGTCGGTGCAAAAACGCATGTGGCAACTCAAGCCTGATCCCGATTATGTAGCAAACCCAGTTTATGGATCGAGACACAATCGAGGATCTGCGGTGGATGTGACGCTGGTCGATCGCACAGGCAAAAATTTAGCAATGCCGACTGAGTTTGATGAGTTTAGCGATCGTGCTCACCGCGACTACAATAGTTTAAGCAATACCGTCAAAACAAATCGAGCAACGCTAGAGCGAATCATGGAAAAGCACGGATTCGTTGGGCTACAAACTGAGTGGTGGCACTTTGATGCGACTGAATGGAGACAGTTTCCAGTTGCGGATGTCTCGTTTGAGGCGATTTAGAAGCCGCTATTTAGAAAAGTTCGGTAGTCACAGGAAAGCATTCAAAATTGCGGCGTATCCATTCCCACTTCGTTGTTGATGTATGACCAGATGAAATACATTCTGAATCACTAGTTCTAGCAATTGTATTTGTGGTAGCGTTCTCTGCTGCAATCTGGGTAGCGTTGTACAACCTGTATGATCAGATTCTAAAGCGTGAAAGGAACAGGCGATCGTACTACTAACGGGTTCGTATCGGCTTGAAGATGCGTCGCCAGATCATTGCACCTGAAGCAAGCGACAACCTAACTACTAAATCGCTCCACCGAAAGAACAAACCCAGGTAAAACAGCTTCACCCGACAAGTCGATCGGAAGCCCCAACTTCTGAACGTCTTGATTAAGTCGATAAACGTCAACCTGTTGATCTTGAGGATTGATCAGCCAGCCCAAACGCACACCGTTCTCCAAATATTCCTGCATTTTGTCTTGTAGCATTTTTAGCTCGTCTGTTTCGGAGCGCAGTTCGATGACAAAATCGGGGGCAATGGGTGCAAATTTCTTGCGTTGAGTGAGGGTGAGTGCCTCCCATCGGCTTCTTTCAATCCAGGCAGCATCAGGAGAACGGACAGAACCATTCGGAAGTGTGAAACCTGTGGACGAACTAAAAACCCGCCCCAAATTTGTTTGACGATTCCAAATGATCAAATCGCCAATGTAATCCGCTTCTTGACTGCCGCCCTCTGCTCCAACGGGTGCCATGATGATCAGTTCTCCTTTGCAATTGCGTTCTAGTCTCAAGTCCTGATTGTGCTGACAGAGTTCAAAAAACTGATCGTCTGTTAGATGAATCGCATCTAGATTTAAGGTCAAAACTGTCATGGTTCCGCTCATAATTTACTAACGTTTGCTAACAAACTGAAATCTTCCTGCTTCAACTC
>NZ_JBJPHS010000162.1:0-10701 GCF_052939495.1 Phormidesmis sp. 146-12
GAGCAGAAAATGAATGATTTCTTGCAGGTTCTAAGTTTTTTGTCCTGTACTTAGCTAAAATTCATATCCTGATTGTTGATGATGCTGTTATCGTTCGCAGTCGTTTAAGCAAACTTTTTGCACTGGACTCCGAGTTTGAAGTGGTCGGCGTCGCTGCAACCGGACGGATTGCGATCGCGAAAATTCCACAGGTCAACCCAGATGTTGTGATTTTAGATATCGAAATGCCCGACATGAACGGGTTAGAAACCTTAGCAGAAATCCGGCGATCCTATCCCAACCTTCCGGTGATTATGTTTAGTACCCAGACGCACACCGGAGCCGCTGCAACGCTGGATGCTTTGGCTCTGGGAGCCTCAGACTATGCGACTAAACCCAGTCAACTCGGTAGTGTGGAAGCAGCAAACCAACACATCCAGGAAACCTTATTTCCCAAGATCAAGTTTTTTGGTGCAAAGCCAGCCGATCGTCTGCGAGTGTTCCGGTTGCCGCTCCTGCAATTCAATCCTCCCATCGGGTACGCTCTAGCCCTGCTCCGATCGACATTCTTGCGATCGGAGCTTCCACAGGTGGACCGAATGCTTTAAGCTTGGTGCTGCCTCAACTCCCCAAGACTTTTCCAATTCCGATCGTGATTGTGCAACATATGCCAGCGATGTTTACCAGACTCATGGCAGAGCGATTGGCGACTAAATGCCAACTATCTGTTGCAGAAGCTTATGAGGGTGCGCCGCTCACTCCCGGAACGATCTAGATTGCTCCCGGCGACTATCATCTAGAAGTGACGCGATCGGGAACGCAAATGCAATTAATCACGCATCAAACGCCTCCAGAAAATTTTTGCAGCCCTTCGGTAGATGTGTTGTTTCGTTCCATTGCTCAACACTACAAAGCCCGATCGCTGGGTGTCATTCTCACAGGAATGGGACAAGATGGGCTACGCGGTTGCGAATCGATGCGTGAGGGGGGAGGGCAGATCTTGGTACAAGATGAAGCGAGTAGTGTAGTCTGGGGAATGCCAGGATTTGTGGCGAATGCTGGACTTGCGGATGCCGTCTTGCCTTTGGATGTAGTCGCGATCGAGATTCTGCACCGAGTTGCTCAGGCTGCTTCTGGAATGAATCAGGAGCGCCAATGAACTCACAGCCCTTTGACTTTGACTATCTTCGGGAGTTAGTGCGGCAACAATCAGCAGTTGTCCTTGGTGCTGAGAAAAAATATCTAGCAGATCTGCACCTTGGATCGGTTGCAGAGCGCAACGGCTTTTCGTCGATCGCTGCTTTTGTGGAGAAGCTCAAACACACCCCATTTGGAACATTGCATATTCAAGCGGTTGAAGCACTGCTAACAAATGAAACATCCTTTTTTCGCGATTTCTACCCGTTTGAAGCGCTCAGAACGGATGTGCTTCCGCACCTGATTCAACAGCGTCGGCAGGAGCGATCGCTGACAATTTGGTGTGCGGCTTGTTCTCACGGACAAGAGCCTTATAGTATTGCAATCTTAATTCAAGAATACTTCCCAGAGTTGGCAGATTGGAACCTACAGCTCATTGCCAGTGATGTATCAGGAAGAGCATTGGCGCGATTAAAACAGGGCGCTTATACTCAACTTGAAGTCAATCGAGGACTCTCCCCTACTTTGCAAGATCAGTACTTTCGCAAGCAGCTAGACTTTTGGCAGATTAGCGATACCCTTCGTCAAATGCTAACGGTTCGGCAAATCAACCTCATCCACGAGTGGAAGGCGCTGCCAATGATAGACATCATTTTTCTGCGAAATGTATTGATCTACTTTGACCCCGAGACAAAAATCTCGATTCTGCAAAAGATTCGGCAGCAGTTACGCCCTGATGGCTACCTGTTTTTAGGCGGAGGCGAAACCGTCTTTAATATCGATAGTCGGTTTGAGTCGGTGCGAATTGACCAGAGTATTTGTCATCGCCTACGTAGCATCTAATTCAACAGTGTGTTTATTGAGCGTTAATTGCAGCGCGATGCCCGAATATGGATTTGAAGGAGGCTCGCGCGTTATTCAAGGCGATCGAGCAATTCATCTACATCAATTCCTCTCGATCGAAGCTGTTCAAGCAGACGTGCATTCTCTTGCTCGGCTTGTTCCGCTCTAGCCCGTTCTGCCTCCGCTCTAGCTCGTTCTGCCTCCGCTCTGGCTCGTTCTGCCTCTTCCGGTAACGGGACGAGTTGCCCATCTCGATCATAGAATCGCAACCACGGACAAGTTCCAGTTGCAGGTTCTCGATCGATCACCCCGTCCCACGTCCCTAACCAAAGCTGCAAACTTTCGCACCATAACCAGCCTTGCGCGTTTGGTTGTAGCGGTTGGTAGCCTTGCCCCAGTTGCAGCCGCCAGCCTTGGAGTGAATCGGGGTCAAACGGGTTAAAAATAAAATAATCTGGGGTCTTAAAAACTCGATCGTAAAGACGCTTTTTATCCTCGCGGTCTATTCGTTCTGTACTGGGAGATAAAAGCTCGACGATCACATCCGGGTAACGCCCATCTTCTTCCCACAAAATCCATGATTTGCGCTCTCGGTTGCTATCGACATCCAGTGCGACAAAAAAATCAGGACCGCGAAAGTCCCGGTTCATGGCTTGATTTCGGCTGTAGTAAACGAACATATTGCCGCCTGCAAAGAAATCAGTTCGGTCTTTGAGGGCAGATTGAACAGAGCGGATTAGCAGATTCATCGCGATGCGGTGGCGGGCGCTTTCCAAGGGAACTCCATCATCGAAAGGTAAGTCAGTCGGCGGGATCGGCATCTCCCATTCAGGAGAAACCGGACTGGTCGAAGATTGAGCGATCGACATTTCCATAGACACCGCACTCGAATGGGAATCCTCTCATTTTACCGCGATCGCTAAATTGGTGATGTTGTTCTGTTCACCTGGAGTTTTGGCAAGCTAGATTGAACGATCAAGCAATTGAGCCAGCACTGTGAATAGCTCGATCGGACTCACAGGTTTCGTAATGTATGCCTGGAATCCTGCCTGGGTTGCTTTCTCCTGATCTTCTCGATACACAAACGCACTCAGAGCCAGTGCAGGAATGTTCTGACCTTGTGGCAAGGCTCGAATTCGCTGCATTAATTCGTAGCCGTCTAGTTCTGCCATTCCAATGTCACTCACAATCAGATCGAAGGGCTGACTGGAAATCAGTTCGATCGCGCTCACAGGGGAACTGACCGCCGTTACGATCGCGCCATCGTGCCGAAGCAAAAAGCACACGATGTCTAAGTTGTCTGGATCATCATCGATAACAAGAATGCGAACGCCAGCGATTGCAGGAATTGAGGAAAGTTGGGCTGAGTCTTTGTGCTGTGCTATTTCAGAGGAATTCAGTTCGGGCGTGGAAACAGTTTGTTCATTCACCGCTAACCCCTCTGTTCTGATGGGAAGCTTGACTGTAAATGTCGTTCCTTGACCGATTCCAGGACTCTCAACGGTGACGATTCCGCCATGCAATTCAACCAGGTGCCGCACGATCGAGAGTCCCAATCCTAAGCCGCCATAGTTGCGCGTGTTGCTGCCATCGACTTGCCGAAACCGATCAAAAATATACGGCAGATCTTTAGGCTCAATGCCGATGCCTGTATCTGTGACTCGGACTTGAGCATCGCGAGTCTGATTAGTCGATAGCTCAACTTCAATTCGCCCATTGTCTGGCGTGAATTTGATTGCATTCGAGAGGAGGTTCCAGAAGACTTGCTGTAGGCGATCGCAATCTGCAATCAAATTCAATGACGGTAGACCTTGGCGCGAGATTGTAATGCCTTTGGCTTGGGCAGAAAACTGCACGGTGTCGATCGCGCTTTGGATCGTCTGCGCGATATCCACCGAACGAAGCTCAAGTTTTAGCTTGCCTTGAATCCCACGGGACACATCGAGTAAATCATCGATTAACCGGATTTGCTGCCGTACATTGCGATCGATTGTTTCTAAAGCTTGAGCGGTCTTCGCGGGGGTGAGTTTCTGGGCTTTCATCATCGTTGTCCAGCCGAGAATCGGATTGAGCGGCGTTCTTAGTTCGTGGGACAAAGCGGCGAGAAATTCATCCTTGAGGCGATTGGTTTCGATCAGTTCTGCGGTGCGCTGTTCTAACGCTAACTCTGCTTGTTTGCGATCGGTGATGTCAGATAGAGTGCCGATGTAACCTGTAACAGAACCATTGGCATCGACGACAGGAAGTGCCTCAATGGAATACCACATCGTACTGCCATCGAATCGTACAATTCTGCCTTCGTTCTGATAGAGATCTTGCTGTTGAGCCGTCTGACCCTATTGCAGCCATTCCCGCGTCAAGCGATCGCGATCGTCAGGATGAAGAGTTTCGACCCAGCCTATGCCCAACGCGACTTCTGCCGAATGACCTGTCATCTCAGTCCAGCGAGGATTGATATAGATACACTGATGGTTTGCATCAAATTGAAAAATGGTGATGGGAGAGGCTTGGGATAGCGTGACAAATCGCTGTTCGTTTTCTCGCAAGGCTTGCTCTGCTTGTTTGCGATCGCTGATATCTTGTGCCGTTCCCATCATGCGGATCGGTTGTCCTGCTGCATCATAGAAGCCGCGCCCTTTCGCCGCAATCCAGTGAATGCTGCTATCTGACCACAGGCTGCGATATTCAATGTCGTATTCGACTTGTTCTTCGAGCGCACGGGTCACAGCCGCATGGGTGCGATCGCGATCATCAGGATGCAGGGTATTGAGAAAAATCTCATAGGTCATCTCAACCGTTGGCGTAATCCCAAACATTGCTTTACAGCGATCCGTCCAGATTAATTCATTCTGAGGAATATCCCAGAACCACATCCCTAACTCGGCAGATTCTGTCGCTAAACGAGTTCGTTCTTCCTGTTCCTTCAGGGCTTGTATGGCTCTTGTTTGCTCAATGATCGACCATAGACGAGCGACGGTTTCTTGCAGTAGAGTTACTTCATCCGATCGCCAAAAACGAACGCTGCTCGTATTGACATTCAAGGTTGCAACCCATTGACCTGCGTGGATACAGGGAATACTCACAAATGCGCCCAGATTCAACTGCTGATAGGTCGTGCTATGAGGTGCAGTGTAGGGATGGATGGTTACATCAGGAATGACAATCGGTTCACCAGCAATTTGAGCCGCTTGCAGTTCGGGGGAAATGAAATCTGCGATCGCATAAACTCCGGCATGACTCGGAAGCCCGTCTTGATGCCAGTCTCGATCAATTTTCGCTAACTGGTTTTTCCAATCGACTTCAAACCAGGTGGCGCGATCGACGTTCAAATATTCGCCCAAACTGCGAACGGTTTCCCATTGCATCGTTTCTGCGTCAGAAAGTTGGCGCAATCGTCGATCGAGGTCGTTGAGAAACTGTTCGTTGAGTTGGGTTTGTTTGCGATCGCTGATATCAAACGAAATGCCGCGCATCAAAGTCGGATTGTCTGAGGCGAGTCCTGCTCGACTAAAAATCCAGCGTATCCCTTGCTCTGGATGCTGAATGCGATATTCAACTTCGGCGCTGCCCGTGGTTAAGCACTGCTGAATAGCTGCCTGTGCGATCGCTACATCATCGGGATGAATGCGGGAAATCCAGGTTTCAAAGGCAGATGGATCGTCCGGTGCAATGCCAAACAGCGAATATCCTCGCTCTGACCAGATCACCTGGTTGGTTCGCGTCTCATACTCCCAAGCCGCAAGATCAGCCGCCGCCTGCGCTAACTGAAATCGCTCTTCACTCGATCGCAAACGATCGGACGATCGTTTGCGATCGCTCTCCATCTTATTCAGATTCCGAGTCGTCTTCCAAATCAGAGCCACGAGAATAAAAATTAGGGCAACGACTAACAGCGCCAGCCCAAACGCCGCATTGTAGAGATTAGCGCGGAGTCCTTGCAGAATCAGCCAACCCAGAATCGAGGGAATGAAAAGCGCGGTCAGAATGAATCGCTGAGCCGCGAGACTACCAAACGTCTTCTGTGTCAGCGGCTGCATTAATCCTCGATTCGATCGCAACCCTAAAATACCAACACTCACCACCAGAAACGACAAAGCGGTATGTAGTGCCATCGAAGAGGAATAGGCAATAAACCGATAAAACACTTCTACGGTGTAGAGATATCCGATCAGCGCAAGCAGCGCGATCGATGCCGCGCAGACCGCAGCGGATTGAGCGATGCTATCAGCATGGCGAATTCTGTGTCCTGTCAGCCAAAGCGCCGCACCGACGAAGACAAAATTAAGGGCAGTATTATCGCCCATGCGACCTGGATAAACCGTTGCGGGAGAAACAGGCTGATCTTGAAACAGCAGTTGATCAATTCCCAGATTCCAACCAAAAAGGTATTGACACAGGGTAAGCAATCCGAGCGTACCTACGACGATCGCGCATCCTTTGGCGATCCGAACTGTGCGGCGATTGAGTCGATTGCGAGTTTGTAGCCCCAGCGACACGCCAGCTAGAACAAAGCAAAGGGCGGTATTTGCCTTCATGGTCGCTGCACCTGGAATCACGCTCTTGAGAATCGAGAGATCCAGACTCCAACCGATGAAGACGAGGCAACCGACCAGAATGACGAGACTACTGGCAATCCGTGCCACCCGCTGACCTAAATTATCGGCGGCGAAAAGCCAGCGTTTTAAGACTGTGATGAATGGCGCTTGCGGCATATCAGACACGAGTGTTTTTTGCTTGAACTAAATGAAGGATGGCAGTAATCAGAGTGTTAGGCTCGACAGGCTTGGTGAGATGTCGCTCAAATCCGGCTTGCAGCGATCGCTCTTCATACGTCGCGCTCGAATAGGCAGTCAGCGCGATCGCGGGAATATTGCCATCAGGTCGCGATCGTACCTGTTGTAACAGTTCATACCCGTTCCCGTTGGGCATCGCAATATCACTGATCAAAATATCCGGTTTAAACTCAGAGAACTGCTCCAAAGTCGCCGCAGCACTCAAGGCAGACTTTACTCCAGCCCCATATTCTTCTAGAATAAAAGTCACCAAACCAACCATATCCGGCTCATCATCTACGACAAAAATACGAATTCCAGTCAAAGTAGTTTGATCAAGATCTAGCAGATTGCCTGAAGTTGTTGTGCAATCGAGCGAAATCGCTTTCAGCACCGGAAACTTCACGGTAAACGTTGCGCCTTGCCCGATTCCCGGGCTTTCGGCTGAGATCGTCCCTTGATGCAGTTCGACCAGGTTTTTGACGATCGCGAGTCCTAGCCCCAAACCATCTTTTGATCCATAGCACTCAGTAACAAGAAACTTGCAGATAAACCCGATCGCGAGTCCTAGCCCCAAACCATCTTTTGATCCTGTGTCTTGCTGCCCCTGCTGAAACTGCTCGAAAACGAAGGGCAAAAATTCGGCGGCGATGCCTTTGCCCGTATCCCGAATGCAGAGGTGGGCATGATTTTCCACGCGCTCTAGATCAATCTCAACCCGACCCTGTTGTGGAGTGAACTTAATCGCGTTGGTCAGCAAATTCACCGCGATTTGCTGAAGGCGGTTAGAGTCGCCAGAAATTTGCGGTGTGGCAGCAATGTGCGTCTCTAGCTGAATCTGTTTGGCATCTGCGATCGGACGGACAACCTCTAACGCTGCCTCGATCACGCTGCCCCAGTTGACTGGAGCCATCTGAATCTGCAACGTGCCCCGCACCATCCGAGACATATCCAGCAAATCCTCAACGAGCTGCACCTGCGCTTCGGTATTTCGCACGATCGTATCGAGTGCTTTGGTGGTTGCTGCCTCATCCAGCTTGCGGTTTTTCAGCAGTTTTGCCCATCCCTGAATCGAATTGAGCGGCGATCGTAGCTCGTGCGCCACCATTGCGACAAACCCATTTTTACTGCGGTTGGCTTCTTCGGCTTCTTCACGAGCCGCTTCAGCTTCTGCCAACAATCGACTCCGCTCTAGTTCAGCTTCTTTGCGATCAGTGATATCCCGGCAGGTAATCACGCCGCCTGTGATGTCGTGATTTTGATCCCAAATTGGAAATCCGCTGATACTGATCCAGCATCCTTCCGAATCAGAATCACGGCGAACAAACACTTCGACATCCGTGGCGTATTCCCCTCGGATGGCTTGGTAGAGCGGCAGTTCCTGATCGGGAAAGTGGGTCTGTTGATCCGGCAGAAAGAGTCCATAGGTTTGCGACCATTCCTCACACGATCGCTCATTCGTCAACCGACCAAACATCCGTTCAGCCGCTTGATTAAAGAGGACAAACTCGCCTTGGGGGTTTGCCAGAATTAACCCATCGCCAACACCATCGCCAATCAGTTGCATTAGCTGGCTTTGTTCCTGCAAGCGTTGTTCATTTTGCTTACGATCGTATTCGTAACGAATACGATCGCTGATAGGGACTTGCCAAGAAATAGAATCCCGGTCATTCTACAAGAGATGAGAAAAGATCTGTAGATGAATGGCACTTACTTAAGGGTCGGGGTTTTGAGAAAATAGAGCAAGAAAAAGCTCCAACCCTGGTCTTTTTGAGGTCACAGGCTGGGAGTGACTAAAATAACTAGCTCCACTATGCCAAACTCTGCTGAAATTCTCAAGCAAACATTCGCCAACAGGGTCGGTTTACCGTTTCAACAGATCCTGCCTGAATCTGTGATAGCCAGGGTCTTGGTCGAAGAGAACGTGAGCTATCGGGATCGTCTGTTTAATCCGTTCGTGACGCTGTGGGCATTTCTATCCCCGGTGTTCGACAGCGACAAGCGTTGTCGCAAGGCGGTGAGTCGGGTGATCAGTTGGTTAGCCAGTGCAGGGTGTGCCGTCCCCTCGTCGAACACTGGGGGGTATACCAAAGCCAAGCAACGGTTGAAAGAAGGGGTCTTCAAACGCCTGTTTGATCACACAGCAGAACAGATGGAAGTGCAAGCTGCTTCAGAACAATTGTGGTGTGGACGACCCGTAAAACTCCTGGATGGGTCAAACGTTTCCATGCCAGATACAGCAGCGAACCAGGCAGCCTATCCGCAACACAGTAATCAGGCAGAAGGCTGTGGGTTTCCGATTGCCAAACTGATGGTGATGTTTAGTTTAACCACGGGTGCCGCCGTTGGCGTGTTGATTGACCAATTTAAGACCAGCGAATTGGTGTTAGCACGTTCAATTTATGGGTTGCTCAAAGCCGGGGATGTTGCCCTGGCAGACCGAGCCTTTGGCAGCTATGTGGATTTAACCTGTGTGATGAACCAAAAAGCCGATGCAGTCTTTCGCTGCCATCAACGCCGCCAGTGCGATTTTCGCCGAGGCAAACGACTGGGCAAGGAGGATCACCTAGTTCAATGGGTCAAGCCCAAACGCTGTCCCCAGCACATGGAGGCTCAGGCGTTTGCTCAATTACCCGAAACGCTCAAGGTCAGAGAAGTCCGCTTTCGCATTGAACAGCCTGGGTGTCGCACTAAAACGGTCATTGTCGTCACCACCCTCCTGGATGCCAAAGCCTACCCAAAAGCCCAAATTGCTCAACTCTATCGGCTCCGATGGACGGTCGAAGTCGAGATTAAACATGTGAAAACGACCTTGACAATGGAAGTCCTCAGCGGTAAAACACCCGAAATGGTTCGCAAAGAAATCTATGTTCATTTGTTAGCCTACAACTTGCTGCGCGCGCTCATGCGACAAGCCGCAAACCCCCGACCAGCCTCCACTTTACAACTGTCGTTACAGGGCGCAAGACAACATCTGAGAAACTTTATCCCATCCTTGGCTTATGCCCACCCCCAACAGCGTCACGACCTTTATCAAATCCTGTTGCAAGTCGTTTCACAATCCCTGATTCCAGACCGTCCCAATCGTCATGAACCTAGAGTTAGAAAACGCAGACCGAAAGCCTTCCCCCTGATGAAGCAGCCTCGCTCAATTCTCAAAGCTAGTCTAGCTCGTTGATTGACCTTAAGTAAGTGCCATTCCTCTGTAGATGATGTCCCATTCCCCTAATCTAGGTGCGTCGCAGTCCATGATGACGGCAGCGGTCAAAGCCACGTTCAAGGATGCTGCCCAAAAGCTAACGGGTCACCTCAAACGAGACTTTATGGCAAAAGTCACTGAAGACTACTTAGATGGCTCTGCTCGCAAAGCAGAAACGGTGATGGGATGGAATCGACATAGCGTGCAACTGGGGTTGAATGAACGTCGAACGGGGATGGTGTGCGTAGATGACTATCGCGCCCGTGGACGACATAAAAGCGAGAAGAAACTGCCTCAGCTAGAAGCAGATATTCGGTCGCTGGTGGAACGATACGCACAAGCTGACCCAAAGTTTCAATCGACGTTTGCTGATGCTCGTATAAGCGCAAGAGCCGTGCGAGAAGCTCTGGTCAACGAGAAAGGCTATCGCGACCCGGAATTACCGAATAGACAGATCACCCCCTTGCAAGCTGACGACCATGATAGTGAATAGTCGTTTCCAGAAATTAAATTGAGTTAAAAAAAGAGGGTAAAACGAAGTTTTCGTGGCTTACCCTCAGATGAAAAAACTGCTTGATTATATCCAAATTCATCCTCAAAAGACTCAATGTTTGTTAGGCATCAGGTTTGAGGATTTCCAACAGCTACATGAGAAAGCCAAACAAGCTCATGCTCAAAACCAAGCCAAAACAGAAGCCCAAAAAGTGAGGGTCAACGCCTGCTTGACTGACAAAACTAGGAAGCCGGAATGCAAGAGAGGACAGTAAATTC
>NZ_JBJPHS010000163.1:0-10684 GCF_052939495.1 Phormidesmis sp. 146-12
TATTGCCTAATAGGGTTATTCTCCATAATTGATGCGTCAAGGAAGGGAGGAGGGATTCTCACTTTGTTCTGGATGGAACTCGTCAGATGAGTAGGGAGGGACTCGAACCCCCAACGGTCATAGACGATCGATTTACAGTCGGTCTGCTTCAGCCATTTGCATACCTACCCAGGCAGTGCCGACGGGAGTCGAACCCGCAAACGCAGAATTGAAAGTTCTGTGGCTTTACCAATTTGCCTACGGCACCAGGATTTGAGTTTTCTACTTCAAGATTTCTACTTCGAGATTTCTACGATGTGTAAGGTTGAGAAGTCGTCTTAACCTGCAAGCAGACTGTAAGACACAAACCAATCAGACTAATAGGCAAATCAGTTTTTACCAGTTTGTAAGCTTCTTAGACTAAGGCACACCGTAGAACGCAGAGACCAGGATTTGAACCCGGACAAAAGGCTTTGGAGACCCTTGTGCTGCCGTTACACTATCTCTGCATTTGGTCGCAGCGGTGGGAGTCGAACCCACAATCACCAAGATATGAACTTGGGGCTTTACCAATTAAGCAACACTGCGATCGTTGGACTCCAGGGTGAGAATCGAACTCACGAATAATTGGTTTTGCAGACCAACGCCTTCCCATTTGGCAACCTGGAGATGCAAACCTGGATTGGTGGAGACGTGGGGAATCGAACCCCAATTCTGCAACCGTCCGTTTGTTGGTTTCGGAGCAGTCGAATACCATTCACGTCCCCATCAGCGAGGATGACAGGAGTCGAACCTGTGGCAACTTGTCTCGGAAACAAGTACTCTGTCCATCTGAGCTACATCCTCATTTGGGAGCCTCGACGGGAGTTGCACCCGCTTCTCTGTACTTGAGCGGCACAGCGACTTTTCTAGTTGTCCACAAGGCTACACGGGAATGATGGGATTTGAACCCACGATCTTCGGTTCGACAAACCGCTGCTTTGAGCCAGACTAAGCTACATTCCCAAGGTGGTCTCTATTTAGTTTTCATGGTTCAGGTTTGCTGGTGTCAGCCGGAATTAGGGAAAGTCGTGTTCGATCGCCATTAGCTGGCGTACTTCAGGCTGTTGGATAGCGTAAGAAGAATTGCTTCCCTGATTGAGTGGTGTCTCTCAAAGCGTTGCAGGGAATGTGTTTGCAGTAATTTCCAGGGTTTTGAGAAGTTGCTAGTTAGTAGAAGGGAGCAAGTGGTCATCGGATTAGCTCCTTTGCGTTGTGTTTTGGTGTTGTGTTCTGGTGTTTCGCTTTCATACTACAAATATAATACAACGTACTACACAATGTCAAGAGCATACTACAACTTTTTTTTGAAGGGTGAGAGGACAAGGGTGCAGAAATCGCTGTATTGCCCTCTCTATGCCAGATTCGCTGACTACGCTACTCAGAAAACCCATCCTTTACAACAGGGGTTGTTCTTTCCAAAACTGTTCTGCGAAGGCGATCGCTGGGTGAATGGGTGATTTGGGCTTAGTGTTGAGAACCATGCCGATTTCGTGTAGTAGTCGATCGCCCTTAGCTGAGTTACATCTTTCGCAAGCGGCTATCACGTTGTCCCAGGTATGGGTTCCGCCTTTTGAGCGGGGGATGACGTGATCGATCGTGAGATGTTTGGTTGTGCCGCAGTATTGGCAGGTGTGATTGTCACGGCGAAACAGTTCTCGACGACCCACAGGAGGGATTTTCCAGCGCCGCTCGGAGTTACCACCGGTCAGACGAATGTGTTCTGAGATTTGTAGTACGACGCTGGGCGATCGCACTTCCCATTGACGAGGGCTGCCATACTCCAGCGATTCGGCTTGTCCGGTGACGAGGAGCACGATCGCTCGTTTGATATTGATGCGTGCCAGGGGCAGATAGTTTTTGGAAAACACGACCACCTGGTTTTGAAGTATGTGTGGTTGTTCGGTCTGTTGAGCTTGCATTAAAGTTCACTCCTAAAAAAAATCCCCACCTCTGACGATCAGGAGCGGGGGGAGAAAGTTAGATGTACTTTTCTCTAGACCAGTGTCAGGATTGCCCTGCACCTCCCGCTGTCGATCGATTGACCCGGATTTAGCCATCTGGCGGCTGTAATGCCTTCGCTGGTGGATTTGTGTCCGCTAAAGCAATCTGCTCCCTCACACGCCCGCACTAATGTTTCGCCCAAACCCTGATGGAGTAGGCGTGACATAGCATTGCGTAAGAACGATCGGAGGATACAAATCATGGAAGGCTTTGGTGGCTGTATTACGGTAACTATTTGTATACTACATCTGTAACACCACGTTGTCCAGCCTTTCACTAGAGTTTTTGAAATAAGACTAAACCTGGTTGACTAGGCAAATTAAACCAACGATGTTCAAAGACTTGGGTAGACGGGCAACCTGAGTTTATGAAGTTAGGGAACAGCTTCTGCAAATTTTTGGAAAACCTAGCAGAATGGAGTAGCTTTTGTCACCTCTCGACCTGGAACGATCGCCCCAATCCATGACCCTAGACCCCAACCTCGGACGACTGATCAACAATCGCTATCGACTAATCGAAGCGATCGGTCAAGGTGCAATGGGCAGTGTTTACCGAGCAAAAGATGTGCTGTTAGGCAACCCAGTCGCGGTCAAACTACTGAAACGTCATTTAGTCAGCCAAAAAGCCTGCGATCGCTTTGAAAATGAAGCAAAAGTCTGCGCTCAACTGGGTCAAAAAAGTCACCATATTGTGCGCGTCACAGACTACGGAACTGATGCTTACGACGTGCCGTTTTATGTGATGGAGTATCTGTCTGGTGAGAGTCTGAGCAGCGTGATTCAACTCGAAGCGCTCTCACTGTCTCGGTTTCTGCGATTGGCGCTACAAATTTGCCTGGGGCTGCAATGTGCTCACACAGGAATTGTGATCGATGGTAAACAAGCACGCGCGATCGTGCATCGAGACATCAAACCCGGCAACATCTTGATCAGTCCCGACCCCAGTTGGCAAGAACTGGTTAAAATTCTCGACTTTGGCATTGCCACCATGCTTGCAGCAGACGAAGCTGCCTCCGCCTATATGGGCACACCTGCCTACTCAGCGCCAGAGCAACTCGCGGGTGAAAGCTTTGACGTGCGTTCTGATATCTACAGTCTGGGTGTGACGCTGTTTGAGATGCTGACTCGTCAGTTGCCGCTATCAGCCGGGTCACCTTCTCACCAAAGCTGGTATCATGCCCACTGCTCTCAGTCTCCGCGTCACTTTCGAGAAGTTGCTCCCAAGAAAGACTTTCCTAAAGCGCTGACAAATCTGATCATGAGTTGTCTAGAGAAATCACCAGAACAGCGCCCTCAGTCGATCGCCGAGATTCTCACCGAACTCAACCCCCTGGTCGAGCGACATTCGAGAGAGGTTAGTCACGATCGACCGATTCGCTGGCGTGAAGTCAAACCGATCTCTACTCAACCCGAAAAAGTCACAGGCGTTCCGATTTATCCAGACCGTGGACAGTACAGCAAGAGTGTCTTTGCTCACCCTTTTGCGGCCGAGCGAGAAACGCTGCCTGCTTTGTGGGTGATGTTGCCCCATGCTGAGATTCAGTCAATTCAAATCAATAAGCTGTACAACCAGATTCATCAGCGACCCTTTTTCTGCCCGTCGCCGCACCCGATGGTGATGTGGACGATCGCGATTTCAAACCCGACTCATGGCAAGCGCCGTCTCAAAGTATTTCTCGATTTGAAGTCAGCAGAAGGACAAAAAATGCTGCGGTTGATGGTCGAAAAACAACGATATGCAGTCCTATTTTTTGATTTAGAAGCGCCTCACTGCTGCGTCCATCGAATTGACATTAACCTAAATTCAGCGCACAGCGCAGAACTACAAAAATGGTCGGTGGATGCCCAATCAGTTGTCTCGATCGGCACTCCTGAAATGAGTAAAGCCATTCTACGTCGAGAGTTTAGCCATGATGCCTAACCTATAAACTCAGGTCAACATTCAACTTTTCAATTCCATAGAGAACAAGCGAAGTTCCCGCTTTTCTACATCGACCTCTTTCTCTTTAGGTGAACCCGATCGTTCTCTAGTTCTGCTGAGATTGGAAGTGTTGAAGCTGTTCGATCGTAAGCTTTGTCAACTGTGAAATTTTATCTATTGGAAAACCGTGTTGCAGCAGGTTGAGAGCGATCGCCATCGCCTTTTCTTCCTGTGCTTCTCGGTAGACTCGTGTTTCTTCAAGTTTAGTCCCTAACATCGCATCAATCTCCTGCCGCGACAGATTAGTAAAATCGAGCAATCTTCTTGGACGTAGAAAACAAGATCGCTTTCTAATCCCGTTTGATCTGAGATTGGAGGTTTTGAAGTTGTTCAATGCTGAGTTCAGTAGCTTCAGCGATCATCTCCAGCGATAGGTTTTTTTGCAGCAGGTTGAGAGCGATCGCCATCGCCTTTTCTTCCTGTGCTTCTCGGTAGACTCGTGTTTCTTCAAGTTTAGTCCCTAACATCGCATCAATCTCCTGCCGCGACAGATTAGTAAATTTGTAGACCATAATCGTGCTGATCATCTCTATTATGCTTTGTCTCGCTGCTCCTGTAGAAGCCTCTTGATTTGCTCTTCCAATTAGCAGTCTGGCAATTTCTGGTGCATTCACTTCATCGACGATCGTCAGCACCATCGCCGCCACACCCAAGGGCAACTCTTCAACGTTACCCAACTCGTTTAGATATACCCGATGCACTTGGTCACTGTTTAGAAGTGCTCGATACGGCTGAGAATTTGTCTGCTCCACTGATCGCGAGGGATAAATCACCACCGCCTGCCAATCTGCATAATAATCACGATTGCGATAAAAATATAAAAAGGATTCACCAAACAGCCGTTCATACAATTGCTCATCTTTTTGCATCTGTACTTCAGCAAAGAAAACTGTCCCCGACGCTTCAGCCATTGGCGGTAAAAACACGCCGTCAATCTCAAATTTTGGCTCTTTGACAGCGACCGACTCAAATCGATATTGCTCAGACAACTCAGGAGGCGTGTCTAGCAACTCAAACAGCAAACTGGGCGATTGACGAAACAGAGCATAAAAAATTGAATCCCGACGCATGGGCAAAATTATTTAATAGGAGCAGCGTCTAATCGTACTTCATTAACTCTACTTGAGTTCGGAGTCGCGCGATCTCTTCCCATTAGCCCACAATTAGAGGGTTGTAATGACAGTGAGAATTGCGCCGTTCGGGATTGGGTAAAGGACGAGGCATCGCAATTCCGTATCCCTGAGCATAGTTGACTCCTAGCGATCGCAACTGCTCCAAAATTTCGTCATTTTCTACAAACTCAGCGATCGTTTGAATGCCCATCACCTGTCCAATTTGTTTGATTGCCTGGACGATTGCTAAATCGATTGGATCGTCCATCATCTGACGAATAAAACAGCCATCAATTTTGAGATAGTCGATCGGTAGATTCTTTAAATAGGCAAAAGAAGACATGCCACTGCCAAAATCATCTAACGCAAAACGGCAACCTAAACTTCTTAAATCACAAATGAACTGGGCCGCTTTAGTCAGATTCGCGATCGCTAACGTCTCTGTGATTTCAAAACAGATCATCTCTGGTGGAATTTCATGAATACTAAACTGCTCATGTAGGAAATCAATAAAGTGATCATCATTAATACTGGCACCAGATAGATTGATTGCATAAAGATGATTACAAGCGTGGTGTTGGTGCTGACACTGTTGCCAAAGATTACGATAGCGCGGCCCTTGAGTTGAGAATAACGTCTTGATCACCCAGCGATCGATAAATTGCATAAGATGATACCGCTCTGCCGCCGGAATAAACATTCCTGGAGCCACAATGTTGCCCTCCTCATCTCGCAGTCGCAGCAGGACTTCATAATGCTCACTGACAAAGGAAGACGGAACGACAGGCACGATCGATTGATAATACAAACAAAATCGATTTTCTTCTAAAGCCTGCGTCAGCCGAGCCACCCAGCGAATTTCACCCTTTTGTCGAGCCAGTTCGCGATCGTCCGCCTGATAAACCTGAACTCGATTGCGCCCGCGATTCTTAGCCGCATAACACGCTGCATCTGCCGTACTCAAAGCTTCAGCGACATTTTTTGTCTCAGCTGTGATCATCACCAGACCAATACTAACCCCGATCGTAAACACTTTCTCCTGCCAAAAAAATCGAAAAGACTGCATCTGTTCACAGAGCGTTTCGGCGATCTTTCGAGCCTGTGGTAGCGGACAGCGGTGCAGCAACAGTCCAAACTCATCGCCTCCCAATCGAGCCAGTGTGTCGGTTTGGCGCACCTGAGCCTGGAGCAAATTTGCCACCTGCTGCAACAATTCATCCCCCGCCGCATGACCACAGGTATCATTGACAATTTTGAACTGATCGAGATCCAAATAACACAGTGCATGTTGCTGACCCTGCGATTCAGCATTTTGCACCATTTGCTTGAGACGGTCTTCAAATTCTTGACGGTTGACCAATCCGGTGAGCGCATCGTGGCTGGCTTGCCAACAAAGCTG
Source organism: Phormidesmis sp. 146-12 (assembly GCF_052939495.1). Taxonomy (NCBI): domain Bacteria; kingdom Bacillati; phylum Cyanobacteriota; class Cyanophyceae; order Leptolyngbyales; family Leptolyngbyaceae; genus Phormidesmis; species Phormidesmis sp. 146-12. The sequence goes on from NZ_JBJPHS010000163.1 coordinate 6,514, forward strand.
CTGAGTCAGGCGACGAGTCTGAGAAACATCGTGAAACACAATCACCGCTCCAAAAATCGCCCCATCTCTCGCCCGAATTGGAGCCGCCGAATTTGCGATCGCAATCTCTCGACCATCACGGGCAATTAGAATCCTTTGATTATCTACGCCCACCGTACAGTTCTTTAAGACTTGATGAATACACCCCTCGGCCGCCTCACGAGTGGTTTCATGAATAATCGGAAAAACTGTCTCTAACGGCAAGCCTGCGGCCTCTGGCTGCGTCCAACCAGTGAGCGCTTCTGCAACTGGATTGAGCGATTTTACCCGACCAGAGGCATCGGTTGTAATCACCGCATCCGCGATCGATTGCAGTGTCACCTGCGCCAGTTCTTTTTGATGAAATAGTGAATGTTCTAGCCGAATTCGCTCTGTAATTTCGAGGCTCACTCCACCCAACCAAGATCGCCCCGCACTCCTAAGTGGAAACTTAAACGACAGCCAATAGTTCAATGTGCCGTTAGGGTTTTTCACGGTTTCGATCGCTTCGGTGGTCTGCCCAGTGGTTAATACAATGCGATCGTTTTGGCGCACTTGTTGAGCCGTTTCGTGAGGGAGCCAATCAAAGTCAGTTTTTCCCTGAATGCTGTTAGGTGGAAGATCAAATCGCTGTTCTACAGACTGATTGGTGTAGACATAGCGCCCCATTTCGTCCTTGATGAATGCTAACAATGGGCTGTGATTCATAAAGGTTTGAAAGCGAAGTTCACTCTCTTGAAGAGCCGTTTCAACCTGGCGACGACGCTTGAGATCGCGATGAATCGTTAACGCTGAAGCAACGACGATCGTGAATGCCAACAAACTACTTCCGCTAATGATCCAGGTAACGGTTTGGGTTCTGATATTTGCCTGTACTTCTTGCTGTTCTAAAACTTGTCGTTCGCGGCCTTCCATTTCTTGTAGCAGCGATCGGATCAAATCCATTTCTGCTTTACTTTTGTCAGGTTGCACCTTTTGTAAGACTGTCGAGAGTCCTTGCGATCGCCTGAGTTGAATCGTGCTACTAAGTTCTGCGAGATGGGTCTCGACGATCGGTTTTAGGGTCGCTAGTCGCTGCTGTTGTTCGAGATTTGCAGAAGCCTGATGGAGCGCGTTTAGTTCTTGTTGTGCGGCTTTTACGCCTCGGTAATAGGGAGCTAGATAGTCTGATCTGCCTGTGATCAAGTAGCCGCGCTGTCCGGTTTCTGCATCTTTGAGGCTAGACATCAATCTTTGCAGTGATTCTACGACTTTGCTCGTCTGGGCTACCTGGGTCAAACTCTGATTAAGCTGGCTGACACTCCCCACAGACACAACACTCACCAGTCCCAATAAGGATAATGCTGCACCAAAACCAGCAGTTACTTTTTTCTCGGTGGAGAGCTTCATTGGCGAAAAAGAATGTGCGATCGACGGCAGGGTTAGAAATAGAGGTCGGTGTCTCAACTGCCCTAGTGTGCCCAGATTCATGTAATTTGGTCAATGAAGGTGCGGTGATCAGTTTGTCGCGATCGCCACAGCAGAAATTTTGCCGCTCAATTAGAGTTCTCTAGGGTAGAAAACGGCTTTCTGAGTTGCTTTCTTGGCTCTACTGGGTCTTTTCTTATACATCAAGCGAGAGGTTGGCGCTGGTAGGTCAAACCCCACAACCCATCGCTATTTGATAAGCAATGTAGCAGTCAATTAAATCATTCTGTATTTTTCCAAAGGTTGTAATGAATACGAAACAAACGTTAACTTCGGTAGAAATTCCCGTCATTGATTTTGCGCCTTTTGTGAAAGGTGATCGGGCAGGTCAGCAGACTGTCGCTCAAGAAATCTATCGAGCTTGTCATACGATCGGGTTTATCTACCTCAAAAATCACGGCGTTGACCCAACCCTATTAGAAAAAACATTTGCTCAAAGTCAACAATTCTTTTCATTGCCCCTAGCCACCAAACAACAGCTTGCCTGGAACGATGAAGTCAGCAACCGGGGCTATATTGCCATGCAGCGAGAGCAGCTTAATCCCGATCGTCCGGGTGACGCAAAAGAGGCGCTCAACATGGGCAGAGAAGATCGAATTTCTGCTAATCCTGCCCTGACCCAAAATCGCTGGCTGGCTGAGGATGTGTCCTTTCGAGAGACGATGTTGGACTTTTTTGAAGCCTGTACAGAAACCGCCGATCGCGTCTTTCGAGCGTTTGCTTTAGCGTTAAATTTGCCAGAGTCGTTTATCAGCGATCGTCATGTCAATCAAGAATCTGTGCTGCGATTGTTGCACTATCCACCCATGCAAGCTTTGGAACCAGGACAAATTCGCGCCGGAGAACATTCTGACTATGGCTCGGTGACTTTGTTATTTCAAGATCAAATGGGTGGTTTAGAAGTGCAGACCGCAGACGGAGACTGGATTTCTGCCCCTTGCATTCCCGATACACTGTTGGTCAATACCGGAGACTTAATGGAGCGCTGGAGCAATGATGTGTTTCGGTCTACCAAGCATCGCGTTATGCCTACCTGCGATCGAGCTTCTCATCGCTATTCGATCGCATTCTTTTGCCAACCTGATTATGAGGTCGAAATCGCCTGTCTCCCTAGCTGTCAAAGCTTAGACAATCCCCCTCGCCACGCCCCCGTTTTGTCAGGAGAGTATCTGCTGAGTCGGCTTCAAGCCGCGTATTAGTGACATTTGGACTAGAACTTTGGACTAGAACTAATGTCGAATGTCGAACTTGTGAAAAATAGCCCTGCAAAGATTTTTTAGCTTTCGATCGCCAAATTGTCAAAGTCAACACTATCTGATCAAACGGCTCGTTCTAATCTAGGTCGGATGAGTTGTTGTCTATCGACCAAACCGTGAGGAGCGCGTCCTTTAGAGGGAGTGCTTTCAGAAAAATGAACGCAGAATACAGCCGGGTAAATTCGATCTCAAAGACCCCAAGCAGCCTGATTGACGACGTGTTTCCGGTCGTTTACTCGACGCTTAGCACCGAGGCACTGATTGCTAGAATTTTGCCCAACTATGAGATTGGGATAGTGACCCGCTGCCAATTTTGGAATCGAGGACTCAGTGATGTCTATCTCGTCGAAACTCAAGCAGGCCCTTATATTCTGAGAATTTCTCATCTCCACTGGCGCTCTAAATCTGACATTGATTTTGAACTGGAACTATTGGATTTTTTGCAGCAAAACCGAATTCCGATCGCCCACCCTCTAAGAACCAAAACCGGACAGCTTGCGATCGAGATCACTGCCCCCGAAGGTAAGCGCTACGCTTCTTTGTTTATCTACGCACCTGGAAAAGTCCCTTTGGGCGATTTGAATCCAACTCAGAGTCACAAACTGGGCGAAACAGTCGCAAAACTGCATCTCGTATCAGAAAATTTTCGCAGTCACGCCGATCGCCATCCGCTCACGCTCAAATATCTACTGGACGATTCTCTCAAGATCATTGCTCCCTTTCTCAAAGCGCAGCACTTAGCGTACGTCGAGGAAGCGATCGCTCACATCAAACTCCAGCTTCAAGACTTTCCGCAAGCGCCGCCCTATTGGGGAATTTGTTGGGGCGATCCGCACAGTGGCAATGCTCATTTTACCGATGACAATCAAGTGACACTGTTTGATTTTGACCAGTGTGGCTATGGCTGGCGAGCGTTTGAAATCGCTAAATTTCTGCAAGTTGCCCTTTGTACAGGGGTCGGAAAAACGGTACGAGAAGCTTTTTTGACGGGCTATCAGTCGGTGCAAGCGGTGACGGAGTTAGAGATAACTGCCCTACAGTCGTTTACGCAGGCGGCCCAGATTTGGCGATGGGCAATCAGTGTTAATCATGCCAACACTCACGAATACAGCCGACTAGACGACCACTATTTCACTGTGCGGCTAGAACAACTCAAACGCCTAAAATCCCCCGACTGGCAACTGTTTTAAAGGACTTAGAAATAAGAATTAAATAACTTCGACAATTGGAGAGTCTCGGATCGCCCTCCTCACAACGTGGGGCGAAGCCCTCGCCAACCCTTTTCCCTGGGGAGAAGAGGGCTAGAGTCCGGTTCCGCTCCTTGGGGCTACCGTGTACACACAAGTCCGGAATCGCTTCGTTTCAATCGGCTTCAGCCCCCTAAATCCCCCAATCTGGGGTAGGGTTGATTTATTCTATGGGAAGGAAAT
>NZ_JBJPHS010000164.1:0-10336 GCF_052939495.1 Phormidesmis sp. 146-12
ATATTGTCTCAAAGTCCCCCAAAATTGGGGGGTTGGGGGGCAGAAGTGCTGAATCACGAAGCGAAACTCCATCGAATTCACGTTTGGTTTAGGTTGATCGCTCCTGCCTCCTGTGCTGACCCCACCCCGCAAACTGAGCTAATCGCCGAATAACGCCAGCGGTCAACCTTCTACGGGTGCGGCGCTTGCTTTCACAATCGGTCATTCCTACAACATTCTCCCTCAAGGTTGATTTAACTGTGCGATGCGCTTTTCATATTATTAAGCAATGTGAAGGCTATTAATCTGCTAGATCAATTCGTGTTGTGACGATGCACAGCCACGCTTTGAAGTTAGCCGATTTTTTGACCAAGCCCCTTCCCAGTCGTCAATCCCTAGTTTTTCGGAGTTACCTGATGCTGAACCTTTCGTCTGGTGAGGAGATTGCTTCACCTTCAGCCGATGATTTTTTAGCCCCTTCTTCTGGCAGGCAAACGATTCGACCTGCTCAAGCAGATGTCTCGTTAAAATCGTCTGGCGACGAAACCCTGCGGTCAGCGTATGGCAAATCCAGCTTTGAAGCCTCGCTAGTCAACCCTTGGCGCAATGTGGTAACTTCTCCTCGTCCCAAGGCGGCTCCCGCTCCAATTCACGATCATGCTGCTCCTATCTCACCTTTGCGCGATCGCGATATTGCCGAGTTGTCGGGGCTGTTCGATCGAGAAGACATCTTAGAGTTAGAACAAAACGTCAATCATTACTTGATTCGTCTATTTCCTGAGCCTTGCTGGGAAGACGATGATGATTTGAGCTTTTTGAACGAACACCTTTGAAGGGATGAGGGATAAAGAAAAGCGGTGAGGGTGGAGCTTTAAGGTTTAAGGTTTGAAGTGGCATCAGAATTGGGGGTTGAATGAAATCCTGCTGATGCTGATTGGTTCTTGTCCCTTTCACCTTCCTTGCTATGGCTTCTTTGCTTCCCTCTCCCTTGATTGAACTGATTGACGGACTTCCTAACCTCTCAGGTCACGAATCGGAAGTGCGATCGCTCACCCAATCCGATGCGGCTGTTTTCTTGCCGACCACTACGGTCAAACTCGAATCGGTGAAGGCGACATTTGCGATCGCGCTGCACATGCATCAGCCGACGATTCCCGCTGGGACAGATGGCGCGTTGATCAGCAATCTCCAACAGATGTTTGAGCATCCCTACCTTGGCGACAACCACAATGCGGGGACGTTTGCCTGGTGCTATTCGCGCATGGGTGATTTTATTCCAGAGTTGGTGGCTCAAGGCTGCAATCCACGGGTGATGCTCGACTATTCGGGCAATTTGCTTTGGGGATTGAGGCAGATGGGGCGAGGCGATGTGCTGGACAATTTGAAGCGGGTGACGTGCGATCGCACCTACCAACCTCATGTCGAGTGGTTGGGGACAATGTGGGGTCATGCGGTCGTGCCGTCTACACCCATTCCTGACATCAAGCTACACATTCAGGCGTGGCAACATCATTTTGCGGCGATTTTTGGCTGGGAAGCGCTGGCGCGAGTGAAGGGATTTTCGCCTCCAGAAATGCATTTACCCAATCATCCCGATACGTTATTTGCGTTCATTCAGGCGCTCAAAGACTGTGGCTATCGCTGGCTGATGGTGCAAGAACATTCGGTCGAAACGCTGACCGGACAGCCGCTAGAAAATCGTCATCTGCCCCATCGACTGATCGCCCGCAACTCCCACGGTGAAACGGTTAGCATTACGGCGCTGATCAAAACTCAAGGTTCCGACACCAAATTAGTAGGTCAAATGCAGCCTTACTATGAGGCAAAAACGCTGTCTCGACAAACGATCGCCGGGGTCAATATTCCCCCGATCGTCACACAGATTGGCGATGGCGAAAATGGGGGCGTGATGATGAATGAGTTTCCTAGTGCGTTTGTGCGGACGTGGCATGAGGCGGCAAATAATCCCGATGTGGTGGGTGTGACGGGCACAGAATATTTGGAACTGATCGAGGCGGCAGGCGGTGATGACCAGGCGTATCCAACTTGTCAGGCGATCGCTCAACATCTAATCTGGCAGCGAGTCGATCCAGAAGCGGCCACAACTGAATTGGTAGAGGGAGCGATCGCCGATCTGACGCAAACTCAGCCCAACTTTCACATGGATGGCGCTTCGTGGACAAATAGCTTGAGTTGGGTCAAAGGCTACGAAAATGTGTTGACTCCGATGAATCAGTTGAGTGCCTTATTTCATCAAAGATTTGATAGTGAACCCTCTGAGATTACACAACAAGATAGCTACCGTCGATCGTTGCTCTATAACCTTGTGTTGCAAACCAGTTGTTTTCGCTATTGGGGACAGGGAGCCTGGACAGATTACGCACAAGAAATCTATCGTCGAGGCAAAGAGTTGTTAGAAAAATAAGTTTGTAACTTACTTCTAATGGGTTTGAAACTGAGTAAGCAGCCACCCTCCCACTTGCGATTGATCGGTTTCTCGACTTTGACGAAGGGCTGTTTCTAAAACTGTAAATTCTAAGCCTGGTAGCACTTGAGATCGATCAATTCTTTTGCTGCCGCGATCGATCATTTGAAACGCCAAAATTTCTGCTTTTTCGACATCCACGACCCAATATTCAGAGATGCCTAATTCTTCATACAGAGTGCGTTTGTTGCCGCGATCGTCGAGCAGTGACGTTTTAGAAACTTCGATCACAAGGTCAGGAACAGGATACAGTTCAAGATTTACAACATTGGTACCCGGTGGAACTGATTGAGCCTTTTCCCCCACATAATAAGACACATCTGGCTGAAATTCTTGCACCCCTACTTTGCGAAACGAGCAGTTGTCTAGCCCCCGTAGAGGAAGTTTTTTGACGATTCCGAAGACACCAACTGCGAAAATCATGAGGGCATGATCGGCTGCATGGTCAGACCCAATTGATGCCGTCTCAACCCTCATGTTTCCTTGGTAATAGTAGCCTTTTGCTTTTTCGTGGGCGGGGTCGTCGATCGTCTCAAGATACTCCTCCCACGACGCAGGAACCCAGGCATCTATTACTAATTTGGCTTTGAGTTCTACCATTGCTTCATTCGCCTTCGATCAAGACTTTAGCCACTACACCATTATGATCGCTCATTTTAATCGTGTTTGTGAAGCTTTCCCAGGCTGATACCTGATGACTTTTTGCAAAGTTTTGACTGATGCAAATGTGATCGATATTTTGGCGATTTGCTAATTCAAAGTCTCTCTCGGTGAGGCAGATTAAGTGATTGCGATCGAGTTCTTTTTTTAACAGATCTTCAACCTCTTTTGTACTGTACCAACCTGTTCCGTTTCGCGATTGATTAAAGTCTCCCGCCACGCACAAAGCATGATTTGGATATTGCAAAGTGAGATTTGCCCAATCGTTTCCTTGACGTAAAATTGCTTCTTGATGCTTTTCCCAAACGCTCACATAAGCTTCGTCTAGTTCAAGGTTTTTACGGCTAATTACGCCATAGTTTTTGTAAGGAATGATTGTTCCATAAACGATTAAATTTAGACCAGATTCTAGTGTTAATGCAATGCAAGCAGTCTCTATGGACTGAGATTCGATCAATACTTTTTGATGAGGAAGCCGAGAGCAAATCATCACGTCAGCATTTCTAGAACCATACTCTTGAGACAGAGTTGTTGAATAGTTGGGCAAAAATTCAGCAGCGAGTTCAGCGCCATATCTGACTTCTGTAAACACCCAAATATCTGCATTGATTTCTTGAATTTTTTGGGCGATCGCCTCTTTTCTACTCCAACTGCGAGGCGTTAATTTCTGAAGATTCCAGGTGGCGATCGTCAACATGATTTCACTTAAAAAAGGGACATAAAAAAAGGGACATGATTGCTCACATCCCTATTATTCCTTTAAGTTAGAGAAATTGACTACTCGATGCCTTCGATCTTGTCCTCAACTTCTTGATAGAGTTCACGCAGTTTGTCGAGATTTTCTTCGCTGGTTTCCCAGTATCCTCGACCGTTGGCTTCTAGCAATGTCGTCACCATTTTACGGAACGAGTTTGGATTGAGATCTAGCAATCGCTTTTGCATTTCTGCATCTTTGATAAACGTATCATTCGCGTCTTCATAGATCCAATTGTCTACGGCTCCTGCGGTTGCTGACCAACCCATTGTATTAACCAATCGCTTTGACAGTTCACGAACGCCTTCATAGCCATGACTCAGCATTCCCTCATACCATTTGGGATTGAGTAACTTGGTGCGCGCATCCAATCTCACCGTCTCAGACAGCGTGCGGACTTGAGCATTGGCCGTCGTCGTGTCTGCGATGAAAGAAACGGGCGCTTTGCCGTCATCTCTCAGGCGAGAAACGACCTTCGTCGGATCAGAGTCGTAGTAGTGCGAAACGTCGGTCAGCGAAATCTCAGAAGAGTCCAGATTTTGGAAGGTAACTTCCGCCGTTTTGAGCGCCGCTTCAAAGATCTTGCGATCCTGTCCCATTTCGCCCGGATTGTCCGACGAGAATGCAAACGACTTGCGCGCCAGATACATATCCTGAAGTTCGGCTTCGCCTTCCCAGGTGCTATTCTCGATCGCCAGGTTCACATTTGACGAATAAGATCCAGAGGCATTGGAGAAGACGCGAGTGGCTGCCTGACGCAGGTTAATGCCCATCTCTTCAGCTTGCTTGGTGGCGTGTTTGCGAACGAAATTCATCTCCATTGGCTCATCCGCTTCGGCGGCCATTTTCACCGCCCGATCGAGCAGTGCCATCTGGTTAATAAACAAATCGCGGAACACTCCAGAACAGTTCACCACGACATCAATGCGCGGACGACCCAACTCTTCGAGCGAAATCAACTCAACTTTATTAATCCGCCCCAGAGAATCGGGAACCGGACGCACCCCAACCATCCAGAAGATCTGCGCCAGCGATTCGCCGTAGGTTTTGATGTTGTCAGTGCCCCAGAGGACACAGGCGATCGTTTCAGGATAGCGGCCTTCATTTTCGGCACACTGACGAGCTAAGAGGCGATCGACGACAATTTTGGCAGACTTGACCGCCGCCGCTGTCGGAATCGATTGGGGATCAAGGGCGTGAATGTTCTTACCCGTCGGCAACACGTCAGGATTGCGAATCGGATCGCCACCCGGCCCAGGAATAATGTATTCACCTTCCAATCCGGTTAGCAGTGCGCCGAGTTCATTGTCTGCAACGACTTGCTTGAGGCAAAATTCCAGATACTCAAACAGCGGCTTGATTTGTTCGACATCGACTTTGGTGTAGCCTGCACTGTGCAGCGACTCGATCCAGGGTTCCTTTTTGCCCATGTTGAAGAAGTTGAGCATCGTCACTTTAGAAACGCGCCCATCTGCATCGATTTGAGCCTGCACCATCGCGCCCACTGCATCGCGAACAGCCATCGTAATGTCTTGCAAAAGCTGAACGTCTTCAAGAACGCCGCGATCGCTCCCTTGATAGATATCGTCAATATCACGACCCACGCTGTTGGCAATGATCCGAGTCAAGCTCACGACATCCTCCTCGGCCCGATCCAAACTGGCAATGTTGACTAAAGTTGCGATCGCTTCTTCCGCCGTCGGAGGCTTGCCAATCACATGCAGTCCACAGGGCAGCAGCCGCGATTCGATCTCCATCAGTTTGATGTAAACCTTGCCCACGATGTTGTCTTGCGCTTCGACCGTCATATCTTTGACGCTGTGATCCGGTAGAGCAATGTCACGATCGAGGTTGACAATCCGACATTTATCGACGATCGTATCCACAATCTGCACCCCTCGACCCGAATCTCTGAGCGATTGGTAAGACGCAACCAGTTCGCCCAGTTCTTTCAAACCTTTGTACAGTCCAGCATTTTCGGCAGGCGGAGTCAGGTAACTGATCGTTTCGGCGTAGGATCTGCGCTTGGCGATCGTCGCTTCCGACGGATTGTTAGCCGCGTAGTAATAGAGGTTGGGAATGGTGCCAATCAAGCTATCGGGGAAGCAGTCACCTGACATACCAATCTGCTTACCAGGCATGAATTCTAGCGATCCGTGAGTGCCAAAGTGCAGAACGGCATCAGCCTTCCAGATCTTCTCTAAATACGTGTAGTAAGCGGCAAACCCGTGATGGGGACTGGCCGATCGTGAGAACAACAGCCGCATCGGATCGCCTTCATACCCAAAGGTCGGCTGCACTCCGATAAACACGTTACCAAACGATTTGCCATACACCAGCAGATTTTGACCGTCGGTGTTCAAGTGTCCAGGAGGCGGGCCCCAAGACTCGTGCAGCTTCTCAGAATAAGGCGTTAGCTCCTCATATTCGGGCACCGACATTCGATAAGCGATGTTCAATTCGGGGCTGTTGTACTGCGCTCTGGCATCATGCAACACTTCCAGCATCAGCGCTTCGGCCGTATCCGGAACGCCTGCAACGTCGTACCCATTGTTTTGCAGCGCTTCCAAAACTTTGTGAATCGAGCCAAACACATCTAGATAAGCAGCCGTTCCGACATTACCTTTGTCGGGTGGAAAGCTGAAAACCGTGATGGCAACGCGCTTCTCAAGTTTGGGCTTGCGGCGCAGACTGGCCCACTTCATGGCTCGTTGCGCGATCGCTTCTACTCGATCTTGCAGGGCGATCGCTTTCCCGGTATTGCCGTCGCGTCCAGAAAGAATAATCGGTTCGATCCCACCATCCAATTCAGGTAAGGCAATCTGCAACGCCACTTGAATCGGGTGCAATCCCAGGTCACTGTCCTGCCATTCTTCCGTCGTTTGGAAGACCAGCGGCAACGCCACCATATAAGGACGGTTGAGACGCTTGAGGGACTCGATCGCTTTGGGGTGATCTTGACGCGCCGGGCCGCCCACCAGTGCAAATCCAGTCAGCGAAACCACCACATCCACTACGGCATTCTTGGAAATCGGATCGTAGAAAAACGCATCCACAGGCTTCGAGAAGTCTAATCCTCCCGCAAAAACCGGAATGACTCGTGCGCCCATGCACTCCAATTCTTGCACCATTGCCACATAGTGAGCGTCGTCCCCGGTGACTAAGTGCGTTCTTTGCAGCACCAATCCCACATAGGGCGCTAACGGATCTTTGGTGTCAGCAGGAATGTCTTTACGCGAATCAAACCAGTTCAAATATTCTTTAACATCCTCAAACATCTGAGGCGCGAGGGGATGCCAGATGCCCAGATCAGGATAGGTGACAGGCTCCTGATACGCCAGCACTTTCACCTCTTTGTCTTTGATCACATACTTGTCAGTCAGCATCAGCAGGAAGTTTTCTAGATTTTCCTGTGAGCCACCGAGCCAGTATTGAAAGCTCAACATAAAGTTGCGAGCATCCTGCGCCTTGTCCATCGGCAGATATTTCAGCACTTTGGGCAACGTTTGCAGCAGCTTCAACATCCCATCTTGAAAGCCAGCGCCTTGCTTTTCTTTGCGCTTTTTCATGAACTGAGCGATCGCGCTCTTTGACTGACCCAACTGAGCCATTGAAAAGCTGCCCATCTTATTCAACCGCATCACCTGCGGCATCGACGGGAAGACGACGGCCACATCGAGGCGATCGCGATAAGGCTCGACCGCTGCGACGACCTTATCAGCCAGGTCTTCTAAGAAAATGAGCGAGGCAATGAAAATATTAGCTTCAGAGACATCTCGCTTAAAGTTTTCGTAATTTTCAGCATCCCGCAGTTCTTCAATCAGATAGCCGCTGATTTCATACGCGAGATTGGGATGGTTTTGGTTAATCGATCGAATGGCAGCAGAGAGCGCGCTTTGATATTGCGGCTCTAGCACGACATAGACCACCTTTACTAAAGACCGTCCCTGAAGGTTGTCGGGTGCAATGTGTCTAATGGTGGGCTTGACGTGGGTGAACATGCTAGTGAGACTCCTTGCGATGCGTGTTCTCTTCTTCTAGTCAGTCGAGGGAGTGAACTTTTGACGAGCCGTTGCTGCTGTCTAAAATTCAGACGGAGATAGTCTATACAGATAGGAAATCGAAGTTTCCTCAGCGCTTAGAGCAACCTTCTTGAAGTTTCTTGAAGTCGTTTTCTCTCACAAGCGGGTGCAGACGTAAAGTTATCCCCGTGTATGTTTTTACCAGAAAACGCATACCAGAAAAGCATTCTGGCGAGTATCTGACACAATTTGATAAGAACTCTGAGATATTTGCTTACGTTTATTTACAAATAGCCGAGTATTAGCTCATAATGTTGTTTCTAAAAATTTACATTCTCAATTTAGAAGAACAACTTTGGCCAAAACAGACGGACAGACCCCCAACTTCTCTTTGAAGGTCAAGGATCTGAAATGCTTTTTTGGAATGCGATCGCCAGCTTAAGGAGTGCGATCGGGCGAGGTTTGAGGCGATTCACCCATTCGCTCAATCTGGTTTAACACGCCTTGTAGAGAAATCTTTTGGCTGGCAACGCCTCCGACCACAGCCATCGAGAACCCCAATAAAATCAAACTGCCCAAAAGAGCGAGAAGCTGAGAATGTTTGGAAACGCCAGAGTCGCGCAAAATTCTTGCCAATGGGCGACTTTGACGGCGCAACATCTTCTCGGTCACCTTTTGTTTTTTGGGTGAAAACGGGTCGCGAACGTAATGACCGCTCATACTGACCACAAGCCGTTGCCGACAGTGAGGACAGGTCAACAAACCATTCACCATTTTGACGGACTGCAAACCGCCCATCTGATGGCAGACTGGACAGGGGGAAGAGTGGCGATCGAAGGTATCAGCATTCATCAGGCACTTTTGGTTGTCACGTGACAAAATGACAATTTTTTTAAGAGAACTGATCAGCGGCACACTTGCCATCAGAAACTAACCAATATTCTGGCTCAGTTTATAGAGCATTGCGAAAAATTCACGATCGACTTTTCTCACAAACCTCTCTCAGGCGAGTCTATCCAGGTTTTTCTCGATTTCTAATTTCTGTGGCCTTAAATAGGTTTAGCTTTATACCCAGTATGGATCAGAAAGCCCTTCGCATGATTTTTTATAGAAATTTTATAGAAAATCTTCTCAAATCTCAGGGCTATTTGTGCAGAAATCTGATCCTCACGTCGATCGCCAACAGTCTAAACAGGAGTGCTATTTTGAGGGTTTCTCGGTGCGATCGTACTGCCCCATTGGCTTGTCTGGGACGATCGCTCTACATCTGTTGATTGTTGAGGCACGATCGCGTTTAGCTTTTGATAGAGCGCCGATCGCAAATTTCTTGTCTTAGCTGTAATTCATGACTCACAATGAGAGTAAGAAATAAAAATTAACTTTGTCTGACGTAAATATCCGGGATGCCTTCTGTTTCTTCGCCAAAAGGCTTGTCGTCCGAACCGCAAGCACCCTCTCCTCCTCCTTTACCCGGTACACTTCGCCTCCAGCCGTCCCCCGAAACGATCGTCCTGATTTTGGCCGTCGTAATTGGGGGCAGCGCAGGTATGGGAGTTGTGACCTTCAGATACCTGATCGAAATTCTGCATCATCTACTGCTCGAAGACGGGATGGGAACGATCGCTCACTTGGGCGCGTGGACGTTGGCCTGCGTTCCGACTCTGGGCGGGGTGTTGATTGGGCTAATGCGCTGGTGCTTTAAAGACTTTGGCCCTGGCATTTCTTCGCTGATTGCTGCGGTGCAGGCGGGTCAAGAAATTTCGGTGATGCGTCCGGTTACTAAAATGGTTGCGGCGGCGATTTCTCTGGGATCAGGGGCATCGTTGGGGCCAGAAGGGCCGAGCGTTGAGATTGGCGCAAACTTAGGGATTCTTCTAGGTCAGGCGTTGCGAGTGTCTCAAGAACGCCAGCGATTGCTGTTGGGGGCCGGAGCCGCCGCGGGGTTGGCCGCAGGATTTAATGCACCGATCGCTGGGGTGTTCTTTGCGCTAGAAGTCGTTTTGGGTACCACGTTTGCAACTTCGGCAGCGAGTGTAGTTCTTTTGTCAGCAGTCGTTTCGGCGCTCGTGGCTCAGATTGGATTGGGCGCTCAACCTGCCTTTAATCTGCCCGTGTATGAGGTTCGCAGTCCCTTAGAATTGCCGCTCTACCTGGGATTGGGGCTGTGTGCCAGCCTGGTATCGATCGCTTACACCAAGTCGCTCCAGTGGTCACAAAACTGGTTTAACGGCAAGATTCCGGGATTCGCTTGGATTAACCAGATTCCGAGAGAACTTCACCCCATCATGGGCGGACTCTTTGTGGGACTGGTCGCCCTCCAGCTACCGCAGGTTTTAGGGGTGGGATATGAAACCGTTGAAGCCATGCTGCGAGATGTGGAGTTTTCTCTCAGATTGCTCGTGGCGCTATTGGTGGTCAAACTGTTTGCAACGGCGA
>NZ_JBJPHS010000165.1:0-10192 GCF_052939495.1 Phormidesmis sp. 146-12
GAGCGATCGCTTAACGCTGCAAGCCGTTTGCCTTGTGCCGCTGGATTACTTTCTCACGCCCGACGGTGAAAAATTAGCCGATCTGGTGGCCCAATCTCAGGGGATTTTGGGGGGTGTCGCCTACAGGAATCCCGACATTGAAGCGCAGGTCGATCGCGCCTTCACCCTGGCCAAAGACCGCAAACTCAATCTCGACTTTCACACCGACGAAACCAACGATCCCCAATCAATGACGCTGCGATCGGTCGCTCAGGCAGCCATTCGGCACAAGTACAAAGGAAAAGTGGTCTGTGGGCACTGCTGTAGTTTGTCCGTTCAAGAAGACGTGGAAGCCAACCAAACGATCGCTCTGGTCAAAAAAGCGGGCGTTGGCGTAGTCAGCCTGCCCCTATGTAACCTCTATCTCCAAGATCGCAAACCTGGTCGCACTCCTCGCTGGCGCGGTGTGACGCTGCTGCATGAGTTGAAACAAGCGGGCGTGGCGGTGGCGATCGCTCATGACAACTGCCGCGATCCCTTTTATGCCTTTGGCGATCACGATGCTTTTGAGGTCTTCAATCTGTCGGTGCGAATTGCTCAACTCGATCGTCCCTACGGCGATTGGGTAAATGCGATTACGTCTAACCCGGCTGATCTGATGGGCTTACCCAATGTCGGCAGAATCGGAGTCGGACTCCCCGCCAATCTGGTGCTATTTAAGGCGAGAAGCTACAGTGAACTGCTGTCTCGATCGCAGCACGATCGTCTAGTTCTCCGAAACGGCAAGGCGATCGATGCAACGCTGCCTGACTATAGTGAATTAGATGAAGTGAATTAGATGACTCGAAAGAACTTTGACCTGACGCGCTCCATAAATTGTCTCCCTATTTGGCGATGGAGATTTTGGATACCAATTTCCTACCAAAATCGGCTTAAGATGCAGAAGAAATGTTCACATAGAACGTCTGATGACTTCGACAACTAGCCCCTTTGATCTGAAAGCTGCGATCGCTGACCTTACCGGACTTGATATCATCACCGATCCCAATCAGATTGCCAAACTCTCGCAAGATTACTACACCTTTAGCCCCGTCCTCGTCGAACAATTGACCGGAAAAGTTGGCGGTGTGGTGATTCGTCCTGTTGATGAGGCGGAAGTGATCCGAGTGGCGCAAGTCTGCGTGAAGTACAAAATTCCGCTGACGGTACGAGGCGCAGGAACGGGCAACTATGGGCAGTGTGTTCCTCTCGAAGGTGGCGTGATTTTGGACATGACCCGAATGACCGCGGTGAAATGGGTCAAACCGGGGATGGCGAGAATGGAGGCAGGGGTCAAACTTTCGGTCTTGGACAAGCAGACACGAGAAACGGGCTGGGAAATTCGTATGGCTCCGTCTACCTATCGAACGGCGACGATCGGCGGCTTTATCGGCGGCGGCAGTGGAGGCATTGGGTCTGTCACGTATGGACAACTGCGCGATCGCGGCAATCTGCAAGCCGTTCGGGTGGTAACGATGCAAGACGAACCAAAAGCGATCGAGCTTCGGGGCGATGATGTCTACAAAGTGGCTCACGCTTACGGAACGAATGGCATTATTACGGAATTAGAGGTTCCCCTCGCGCCCGCTTATCCCTGGGCAGAGGCGATCGTGACGTTTCCAGACTTTATGACGGCGGCTCGATTTGGTCAGGCGATCAGTGATGCCGACGGCGTGATCAAAAAGCTGGTTTGCATCTGTGCTGACCCGATTCCGGGCTATTTTGCTGCGCTCAAGAGTTACTTTCTAGAAGGGTCACACTGCGCGTTGTTGATGGTGTCTGAAACCAGCCTTGAAGCCTTAAATGAGTGGGTTAAGGATTTTGGGGGAGCGATCGCCTACCAAAAAACGGCTCAAGAAGCCAGCAAAGGCGTGACCCTCTCCGAGTATTCCTGGAATCACACCACCCTTCATGCTCGCAGTGTTGACCCCACATTGACCTATCTACAAACGCTTTTTCCTGACGACAAACAACTGACCTTGCTCGAACACATGTATCAACACTTTGGCGATGAAGTCATGATGCACCTGGAGTTTTTGCGGGTGGGGGGAGTGGCTCGTCCGGCTGCTTTGCAAGTGGTGCGCTACACAACTCAAGAACGCCTCAACGAAATTATTGCCTACCACGAAGCCAAAGGCGCTTTTATCTTCAATCCTCATACCTATGTGTTAGAAGACGGCGGCATGAAGCAGGTCGATGTCGAACAACTCAAATTCAAAGAAAAAGTTGATCCCTACGGATTACTTAATCCTGGCAAAATGCGGGCGTGGCTAGAGCGATAAAGATTTGCTTGAGAGAAATTGAAGCTGGAACCACTTCTAAAGATCGTTTCTAAAGATCGTCAAAGGGATTGAAGAAATCGAGGCGGGGAGGTTCGCGATCGGCTAACTCTGAAGGCGGTCGATCGTTGCTCCAGGCCCACCAGACGGTTGTACATTGGCACTGATAAAATTCTTGCCATTTTTTGCGATAGTCCTCCAAAAAGACAGGCGATCGGCGATTGATCCAAACTCGCTCTGCTTCGAGACAGGTTTTGTGACAGTTGGGGCAGTGAAACTCATGGGCGTGGACGGCTGATTTAGTCCAAGCGGGCGGCATTGGCTCGAAAGCATCCATGTATCGCGACGTAAGAAGGCTTTGCTTATTATGACCTGTGAATTGGGGGAGAGGGGAATCGGGCTATGAGGAGAAAATTTCTTATCACGTCCAAATAACTTTTGTGTCACCCTTCAGATTTACTGACATTTTCTGTGTTGATCGAAGCATTTTTAGGTATCGTCTAAGGGGCAACGGTTCATCTACCGTAAGGGTAGTCCTCAAGCGCGTTTTGCTCGATCGTCAATAAGGTGCCGCCTCATGGGTTTGCTCAATCTTGTCTCGCTGCTTGGAATTTTTGGTTTGTGTGCGATCGCCTGGTTATTTTCCGAGAATCGCAGTTTGCGGGTGTTTCCGTGGCACGTGGTTGGAATGGGCATTTTGCTGCAACTAATTTTGGGCGCGCTAGTTTTTCTAGTGCCGTTTACGAGAGAAGCGCTGCAAGGCTTTAGTAATCTTTTGGATGGGCTATTTTTGGCGGCAGATACCGGAGCAAATTTTGTGTTTGGTAAGAACATCGTGCCCCTGCCAGACCGGCCTGCCGATGTGAATCTAGGCTATATTTTTGCCTTTCGAGCGTTGCCAACCGTGATCTTTTTCTCTGGTTTGATGGCGCTGCTTTACAACATCGGGGTCATTCAAGTAATCACCAACGTATTTGCTAAAGTATTCTACTCCGTGATGCGATTGAGCGGGGCTGAGGCGTTGAGCGGGGCAGCGAATATTTTTGTGGGCATTGAGGCGGCGATCGTCGTCAAGCCTTATCTTGCAAAAATGACCCGAAGCGAACTCTGCGCCATTCTCGCCTGCTGCTTTGGGACGGCGGCCTCCTCAACGCTGGCAATCTACGTCAGTTTTTTGCGTCCTGTCTTTCCCAACATTTTGGGGCACCTGGTTTCCGCCTCGATTATTGCTATTCCAGCCTGTTTTGTCCTGTCAAAAATCCTGGTTCCCGAAACCGAAATTCCACTAACGGCGGGTGGCATTCCCAGCGAAAAAACGACGCGAGATGAGTTTAATGACGACTTTGACGAAGAAGAATTTGCCCCTCCAGAAACCGTCTCAGGAGAACCGATCGAGCGCGTTAGTCCACTGGATGCGGCGATCGTCGGAGCGTTGGATGGCGTAAAAATGGCGGTGTCGATCGCGGCTGTGCTGATTCTAATTTTGGGCTTAGTCTCGTTGATCAATCAAATTTTTGCAGGGCTGGCTAACATTCCTGGTGTAATTGGACAGTTTTTTGGCATTGTCACGCTAGCCAATATCGAAGGCGCGATGTTTTTGCCTTTCACCTTTCTCACAGGGGTCTCTCTAGAGTGGAATGAGCTTTGGGAATCGTCAGTTATTATCGGCCGCAGACTACTCGAAACGGCCATTCCCCCTTATCAAGCGCTCGCCACCGCCGCCGCCCGCCCTGAAGACCCCTTAAGCGATCGCGCCGTTTTGATCATCAGCTATGCGCTCTCTGGATTTGCTCACCTCGCCTCTGTGGGAATCTTTGTAGGAGGCACGATCGCGCTAATTCCCTCTCGCCGTAAAGACATCTCAGAATTGGGCTGGAAGGCTCTGTTTGCCGGAACCTTAGCAACTTTGATGATCGCCTGTGTCGCCGGGTTTTATGATACCGGAAGCGCCAGCATTCTAGGTGAAAAGCCTGCGATCGTGGCTCCTGCCGCCTCCCCTAAAGCCACCCCGCTGTCCGTCCCCGTTGCTCCCGCCGCTCCCAAAACCCTTGCCCCTTCGCCTCCTGCCCCTCCCAAAGCCACCGCCAAACCGACCAAACCAGCCAAAAAGCCAGCCGCCGCTCCCACCCCTTCACCTCGCTAGAGTAGCGGCGTGATATAGTTTGCGATCGTTCCCCCCCGCGATTCTCTCTGATGCCCTTTTTCAAACTTCCTGATCTCTTTCGACCAATTGTTCCGAGCGATCGTACCCCTGGTTTACGTCGTGCGTATCTTTTAGCAGCTATCTTCTTCACAGCAGTATTGCTGATTTCACTTCATCGCTATTTTGTTTTCTATACATCCTACGATCAAGGACTGTTTAACCAGGTATTTTGGAACAGTTTACACGGGCGATTCTTCCAGAGTTCGCTGACTTCCAATAATTCCATTTCATCAATGGCAGATGGAGCGATTCCCACCGTATCTTTTTTACATTTGGGTCAGCATCTCATTCTAAATTTTCTTCTATGGTTACCGTTGTATGCGCTATATCCCAATCCAGCGACTTTAATTGTGTTGCAGGTTGGGTTAATGGCTGTTGGCGGGCTGTTGCTCTATGCCTTGGCGAGACACTCTCTATCGCCCCAGCTTTCACTCTGGATTACTGGAGGATATTATGCAGCGATCGCCGTTATCAGTCCCACCGTTGCCAATTTTTATGAGCAGTGTCAGATTCCGCTGTTGATGTTTGGCTTATTGCTGGCCCTTGAGAAACAGTCCTGGCGATGGTTTTGGGTGTTGGCGCTGCTTGTCTTAGGCATTCGAGAAGATGCTGGAATCATGCTGTTTGGCGTGGGCGTTTATTTGCTGATTAGTCGGCGGCATCCCAAAACCGGATTCGCGCTTTGCTTGTTGAGCTTTAGCTATGTGGCGATCGTCACGAGCGTGATCATGCCGCAAATCTCAGAGGACAATCCTCGCCTCTACATGGCCGTGCGGTTTCGGCAATTTGTCAATCACGATGAACCGACGACACTAGAAGTTTTGTGGGGCATGTTGACCAATCCGATCGCCCTGATTACCAGCATTTTTACACCCGTCGATCGGCGCTTAATTTATCTCGTTTCTCACTGGCTTCCCGTAGCTTTTGTGCCGATGATTTCTGCGTCTGCCTGGATTGTGAGCGCTCCGCCATTATTGTCCCTGTTTGCCCAATCTGGCGTGTCTGCTCTCTCGATCAATTTGCGCTATGCCCTAGCCGTCGTTCCCGGACTTTTTTATGGAGCGGTGCTGTGGTGGTCACATCATCCCCAGTCCTTTACGCCTAGAGTTCGGCGTTTTTGGAGCGTCTGCATTGCGCTGTCGATCGTGTTCACAATTACCAATAATCCCAATCGAGCGTTTTCATTTGTGATTCCTGATTCCATTCGCCCTTGGGTTTTCGTTCCGATCGCACGTCAATGGGAACACGCCCAGTATATCAATCGTGTGATTGGCGACATTCCCCCAGATGCCAGCGTTTCAGCCACCACGCACCTGATTCCCCAATTGTCGAGTCGCCGAGAAATTATTCGCTTGCCTGCGCTGCAATTGCGTGACGATCGCAATCAGGTGATCCAGATGGAATACGCTGTTGCCGACATCTGGCAGTTACGAGAATACAAAAAAGCCTTTAAAGACACGCTAAGTCATTTTGTTGCCATCGTCCCTGCTCTAGACAAGCTAATTACGACGGGTGAATATGGCATCCTGCGAGCAGAAGATGGGGTCGTCTTGCTCAAGAAAGGAGGGCGATCGTCGATCGAGGCACTAGCAGAGTGGCAAAAACTTAAAGGATGACCAACCAGTATTTCACCGCCTACAGAGCTTATGTTGACCTAAAAGACTGAACTAAAAAGTGAACTTCTTTGCTACAGCTCCAACCGCGGGAGAGCTAACTAAATCTTCCACAAGTGAGGCACTTTGAGCCGGAAATCTTCTCTGAAAGTCCCTCAGAATGAAAGGCGGGAGGGCAGAAGAACCTGAGAACAAAGCGAAAAAAACTATATCGAATTGACGTTAAAAAATGTAGCTAACCTGAGTACGGGTTAAGCCGAAAGCAGCAAATTGTGGTCAAGCACGATAGAAGGCTTCTTGGGTGGATGGCATTGCTTTGCCAGGTTCTGCCAGACATCGCCCTTGTCGGCAACCACCTTGCCAAACAACGGTTGCACCAATCGCGGCACTGCAATTCTTTGTTTCAAACTGCGAGTAATTTTCATGACTAATTGAAAAACCTAAATTCAGTTGTAGACAGCCAACTGTTGCCGACGATGCGGAAAAACCGTGCCGTCACTTGTGGAAAAACACAAAGCACGAATTGATTTGGGCCAGAATCGGACACGCGAACGATGTCAGACAATACGATCCAGTCAGATCCGTTTGAACTCCATTGAATTTGCTTGCCATTGAGATAAGCGGCAACCCCTCCCCAGTTCTGCAAACCACCCCCCCCAACCTGAATCCCCCTGCAAGTGATCGCAGTGGCAAAGGTTGCTTGAATCCATTCGATCGCCCCCGAACTAGAAGCGAAGCCCGTCCCTGGATTGCCATCCGTCAGCGTGGCAAAGCTTCCTGTTAGATAAGAAAGGTTGCCATAGACCGACGATTGCGACACCGTGAAGTTTGTTGTGATCGGCGTTAGGGCTGCGATTGGAGTTGGGGTCAACTGCCCCAAAATCTCTTGAATGCCATTGGTGATCGCCGGATCGGTCTGCACAGTGATGGGAAACTGCCCCAAAATCTGTTGAATGCCCGCGTTGATCGCCGGATCGATTTCCACGTCGATCGGAAACTTCCCTAAAACTTCACTTTGCTTCTGTAGGATTTGCCCCTGTCCAATCGCGATCTGCTCCGCAGTTACCGCAAGGGTCGCCTGAATCGTCTCAATGATCGACACGGGAATTTGAGCCTGAATCGGTTGCTGTAGTCGATCCAGAATTTGAATCTGTCCAGTGGCGATCGCTTGAATGTTGGACGCGATCGCCGGGTCAATCCCTCCCGCTTCTAGCTGCTGTAAGATTTCCTGTTGCCCATTCAAAAGCGTCTGAAGGGCAGATGAATAGTCGTTTCCGTCAACTTCAATGTCACCTTCAAAGACGGAAATTTTGACCAGCCAGCCGAGATTGTAGTCACGGAAGAAGCGATCGCCCGATCGGATCGCCAACCGTCGATCGCCCATCGTTGCCGGGGGGGATTGAAATCGGACGATCTGAGATTCGCTCGTCGTGACGCGGGTAGGAGTCGCAAAAGGTGCCGACCCGTTGCCCTGAGTAATGTCTACGCGCACCTCACCAGGCGGATCGACAAACTCAAATCGAAACCATTCCCCCTCAATGGGAACTGTCCAAGTCCATTGATTTGCAATCTCAATCTGAGCAACCAACCGCCACATATTATTGAACCAGGTTGTTGAGTGAGGCTTCTAAGTCGATCTCTAGTTCAATGCCTAGCTTGACGATCGGGTTCCCATTGGCATTCACCGTGACCACTTTCGAGAAGCTTGTTAGCAAGGGTTGATCGGCTTGTTGACGTTGTTCATTGAGTTGAGTCTGTAATTGATGTAGCGAGTTGAGTAACTTACCCATCGCTTCAATCACGCTCGATTCAGGCGTTAGAGCATCTCCCGTCAGCCGATTGAGATTGAGCATGACGGGTTCTCCAAACCCACGCCAGGTCATCGTTTCATCAGGCAAAACCTGATCTAGTCCAGCAAAATTAATCATTGTAGGTTGTTGATCCTCATTTCAATTCGAGCCAAATCGACTCTGAGAGCCTGTAGCAGTTCTTCCGTGGTGTCCGATTCAGCGCCGATGTACTCCCATACTCCAAGGGTGATTTTGGGCATCCAGCGCATCGCCTCAAATCGATAGCGGTGTTCGGTTGCGAGGCGAGGGAAAATGTGAAGCTCGATCGTATTGAGCGTGATCCGCCGCTTCGCACCATCCAGGACAGACGAACTACTTCCGCTCAAGCCGGGAAAAATCAGCGTGTCATCCAGGGAAACTCCGCCAACTTCCTGATAGAAATAGCCTGCGGTGTTCCAACTTGGAGGGGCTTCTAAATACGAGGCCCCCACTGCCAAAACTCGACTTGCGATCGTGATAGGAAGCTCAATAATGTCGATCATCGGGGCCCTGATTTTGCTCTTAGACTTATCCCCGACATGCTGCTGGTAGTAGATAAGTCTCCAGTTTCCCGCTTCACTCAGGTCAAAATTAAGCACGCCTCTAGCTCCTCTTCCCACGCCTGGGCGACTTCGATCGGGTCGGCGTATTCTTCAGCCAGATAATCGAGGAAGGAATCGGGTTCTATCTCACCGCGCATGAATGCGGCTGTAATAATTGCCCGATCCATCATCGCCTCTACCTCTTCCTGCCACTCGCTTTCAGTTTGCCCTGGATACCAAAGCGCGGGTGTAGCTAAGAGAAGGTCATCCATTAGTTACCGCTTTCCACTAGGGGTAGACGTTCTGGCTCGAACCAAATCCGACCGTACGACCCGCCTACTTCATTTTTCTTGGCATTGGAGACGGTGCCAAATTTTGTACGGACTGAGGCCATCGTCGGGGTAGTGGTGTCCGAGATTGCAGCCGAGAAAGTGCTTTGAGTGCTACTGCCACGGGTGCCACGAGCGTACCGAATATAGGCACGGTTGGAAGCACGAGCGCGTACGACTTGAGGAGACGCATCGGCAACCATTGCGTAGATCCGGTTGGGCTTAAATCCATTAGGAGCTGTTGGATCGCTGCCTGCGTCAGCCAGACCCAAAGCAGCCAATCCCCCAAAGAAAGTCACACCAGATTGAGGCGTTTGGATCGTGAATTCGGTCGAGGGTGCCGAGGTGCAACCGTATTTGACAGAACTCTTGGGACGGCGCTGGGTAGCGGTGCCTTCGGCCCGTTGGGGAGGAACATAAGCCTCACGACGACGGGCTGCCTCCAATTGCTCTTGTAGTTCTCTAGCGGTCTTACGTCTGCTCATAAAATTAGAAAGGTTTGAACGAGTCAACTTGATAGTTCTAGTAATGCCCTACCAGTAAAGGTTTCAGGTCATTTTTTGCGGTCGAGTTAGTTAACTATCTCGGTCAATTTTTGCCAATTCTTAAAAGGTCAGACTTTCACCAGGGCATCTCGTTTAGTGCCTGTGCGATCGACTAACACCACTGGATTCGGTAGTCCGTGGATGTGCAGTTCTGCCCATCTAAACCGCACGTCTGCGCGGGGCCGCCGTCTCATTTTGCGGCGTGACTTGCCATAGATCGTATGACTTCCAGGAACGATCGGGAAGGTTGCTCGACTCTCGTGAACAGTCAGGAAATCCCAATCAGGGGCGTGACTTTGAATGTCTAGAACCTGCTCAATAATCCGCTTTCCTTCAGCTTCGCTGGTGACGAGCAGCCGGAAATCATAGCCACGTTTTTTGTCTAGATAAGTGACCTTCACGCGCCCCTTTTTCCAAATGAATCCACCGGCCGCAGTGAACGCGGATCGAACCCTAGAAGCCAGATTTCTCGCCTCAGAGGGCGTAATTGTCTCAGGGGTCTCTCTGGTTAACCTAAAAGTGATATCGCCTTCAACGGGTGAGAAACCCTGCTCTACGTCTCTCGCATCTTCCAGGAAGTAAAGCCGAATCTGAGGTGCAAATGTGAATTGCTCTTGAAAGGCGATCGACGGCATCCCATAAATAGATCCCTGAAGGTCTGCACCTTTTCGCAAGACGAAATAGAAGAACATTAGTTTATTTAAAGTCTCTAGTGCTGAGTCAGCATCTCGCAACGTAGAAGCAACTCTCAGGCTTCCTCTAGACGTTGTGATATCGTCATCCCAATCGCTGCCCAAGTCGTTGAACTCTTCTCGAACAATACGATTCTGAACT
>NZ_JBJPHS010000166.1:0-10164 GCF_052939495.1 Phormidesmis sp. 146-12
CTTCTATTCTCGCGAATCGCCGACAGTCGCTCCCCCAACCAATAGATGCGCCCCAACTGCACAACTGCACTCTAACCGATCGAGTACGCTAAACGGCGCTTAGTTAGTGGGTGCTTATACGAACTCTCTACACCAATGCTCACATCATTGACCCAGCCCAAAAATTTGACGGCAAAGGACAGCTTTTGGATAAACCTTAGAAAGCTCAATTGTTACGATACATTTAAGGGGAATTGGAGCATTGTTTGTCGTATTCCGTTCCCTTATGTTTCACGCTTTCCTACCTCACGCTTGCGATCGCTGTTGACCTATGACAGCCGTCACCCCTTCTACTACAGTCAGACTCACCTTACCTGACCATACTCAGTTGCCAGAGTCGGATGGAACTTTTGTAAAAAACTTTCAAGAGCATCCTACTGACCGATTCGATTTTGCCGCTTTTAGAACAGCAGAATCCGGATGGTCAATACTGCATTGGTCAAGACAGTGGCATCTATTGGCGACTGACTGACCCGCTCGAAAAAGGTGCAGAAGACCCTGATTGGTTTTTTGTTCCCAATGTGCCCCCGACGCTGAATGGACGACGGGCTGAACAGGAAAAACAACGCGCCGATCGACTGGCAGAATGTTTGCGACCCCTTGCGGGTAACTCAAAGAGATCGCAAGGTATCGACCCCGACCAGAGTCTCTAAAACGCAAAAAACATCTACAAAAAATGCCCGCAGCAGGGCCGTACTCAGACGGATTCCTTACTACGGACACTTCAACTAGCAAATAGTAACTTCAGATAGTGACCTAAACTGCTGCAAAAAATTCTTTCGACTTGACGGGATCAGGATTCATCGTCTTGTCTCCGGGCTGCCAACCAGCGGGGCAAACTTCATCAGGGTGAGTCTGCACATATTGAATTGCTTGCAAGATGCGAAGGGTTTCTTCGACACTGCGACCAAATGACAGGTTGTTGACGGTTGCATATTGCAGAGTGCCATCTTTGTCGATGATGAACAGACCGCGCAGAGCAACACCCGCATCCGGGTCAAGCACGTTGTAAGCAATGCTGATTTCCTTCTTGATGTCAGACACCAACGGATAGTTGAGATCGCCGACACCGCCAGACTTACGATCGCTCTGAATCCAAGCCAGGTGAGAAAATTCGCTATCAACAGACACGCCCAAAACTTCGGTGCCCAGATTTTTGAAAGCTTCGTATTGATCGCTGAATGCAGTGATTTCAGTCGGGCAAACGAAGGTGAAATCTAAGGGATAAAAGAACAACACGACGTACTTGCCGCGATAATCAGACAGTTTAATCGTCTTAAATTCTTGATCAACGACAGCCGTCGCAGTAAAGTCGGGAGCGGTCTGACCGACTCTCAGGCATCCTTCATTGGGATGAGTCATGGGAAAAGGGTCTCCTTGCAGCAGTACGTCTACTTTCAGTAAATAGTTTCACAGGCCCAAAAAGGCAAGCTCAATTATTTATGAACTGTTACAACAATAGCACAGCGATCGCGTTTTCGCAGTCATTATGAGTTCGAGTTAACGATGTAAAAGCAAATCTCAGCTTCATCAAGAACGCTTCCAACAATTGAGATGTCACGCTGAACAATGTCACCTTACGATCGATTGAGGCTGCTTTCTAGGAGGGTTGGGGTTCTGTCGTTTTGGGTTGCCAGCGTTTGAGCTGGACTGCTGCCAGAGCGGTTACTAGGGTGCCGACGGCAATCGCCACCACATACAATCCACCTTGAGTCACCGCGTTAGGAATCGCCAGGACGAAAATTCCGCCGTGTGGGGCGCGAAGGGTACAGCCAAACAGCATCGACAATCCGCCTGTAATCGCTGAACCCAACACACAGGCGGGAATGACGCGAATCGGATCTTTGGCGGCAAACGGAATCGCGCCTTCGGTGATAAATGAAATCCCCAAAACAGAGGCGACTTTTCCGGCTTCTTGTTCTTCGATCGTAAACAATCGCTTCGCCAAAAATGTTGCCAGGGCCAGACCGAGCGGAGGAGTCATGCCAGCGGCCATCACGGCGGCCATCGGTTGTACTACGTCACTGGCCAGCAGTCCGACGGCAAAGGTGTAGGCTGCTTTGTTGACTGGGCCACCCATATCGACGGCCATCATTCCCCCCAAAATTAAGCCGAGAATGACGGCGTTGGTTTGTCCCATGCTCTGCAAAAAGGCGGTCAAGCCATCCAAAATTGCTTTAACGGGCGCACCAAACACGTAGACGAGCAGCAATCCGACGACCAACGTCGCGAGTAGAGGAATCACCAAAACAGGCTTCAATCCCTCAAAGTTTTTGGGCAAATTCACCTTGTCGCGGATGAACAGGGAAATGTAGCCAGCCAAAAAGCCAGAAAGGATGCCGCCCAAAAATCCCATTCCTAAATTAGAAGCCAACATGCCGCCCACCAGACCAGGGGCAAGACCGGGACGATCGGCGATCGAGAAGGCAATAAATCCCGACAAGACGGGGACAATCAAGGCAAACGCTGACTTTCCGCCAATCTGTAACAAGGCATCCCCAAAGCTTCCGGGTTCAGGTTTGAGTCCGAAGGCAAAAGACAGCGCGATGATCAATCCACCCGCCACGATCACAGGCAGCATGTAGGAAACTCCGGTGAGCAAGTGACGATACGGGCCCGATCGTCGAGCCGATTGTTCTGCTTTGGCTTGCCGGACGGCATCGACGTAATTTCCCTGTCCGTTGGTGGTCTGTGTCTGGGGTTCGGGTAGCGCTAAGGCGGTTTCGATCACCGTTTGTCCAGACTTAAGCGCCTGATTGGTGGAAGTTTCGTAAAGCCGCTTGCCTTTAAAGCGGGACAGATCAACATGAGTATCGGCGGCAATCACGACAGCATCGGCTTGAGCAATCTCTTCGGGAGTCAGTTGATCTTTGGCCCCGACGGAACCTTGGGTTTCAACTTTGATGGTGTGACCGAGGGCGATCGCGCTTTTTCTCAACGCCTCAGCCGCCATGAAGGTGTGGGCGATTCCCGTGGGGCAGGAGGTAATAGCGACGAGGTGTTTGGCTGTAGAGGGGTCTGCTTGAGAATGGAAGGGAGCCGCCGCAGGTTCAGGACTGCTCGAATTCGGTGACGCTGAGTGGGGGACTTGATTAACTTGAGGTGAATTACCTTGAGTTGGGTTAACGTGAGCAACGGCCTGTTCGATCACCGTTTTGGTATTGCGAATCGCCTGACTGGTTGAAGTCGTATAAATCGGCTTGTTGGCAAATCGAGACAGATCAACGTGCACATCTGCCGCAATGATCACCAGATCGGCGTCAGCAATGGCGCGTTCTGAAAGAGGCGTTTTGATGCCTTCAGCTCCTTGAGTTTCAGCTTTGACGTGATAGCCCATTGTTTCAGCCGTTTTTTTGAGGGCTTCGGCCGCCATGAAGGTGTGGGCGATGCCAGTCGGACAGGCGGTGACGGCCACAATGTTTTCGATCGATTTCATGTCTGGTGTGGGTTTAAAGAATGAATGGTTAAAGAATGGATAGGCTAACTTCGTTCATCAAAGATTCGACGGTTTCTCTAGGAGGCAAGCGCGGCCCGATTTGACTGAGTGCGCCGATCGAGAAGGCCGTTGCCAACCGCGCACAATCGCTGAGTGACCAGCCGCGTAGCTTCCCAACAATCAAGCCCGAAGTCATCGCATCCCCTGCGCCCACGGTACTAACGACTTTGATCTGCGGCGGACGGGCATGAATCACTTGGTTTTGTTCGACAAAGATGGCTCCGTTTGGGCCCATTGAGACGACGACACAGTGAATCGTCTGCGCCAGTTGTTGAGCGGCTTGAATAATGGCGGTTTGATCGTTGAGCGATCTCGTTGAGATACCCGCAAGGGGTCGCCCTACTAGCTCTTGTAGTTCCTCTAGATTGGGCTTGATCGCATAGGGCGCAAACGGAACGGCTCGCCGCAAGCTTTCACCACTGGCATCGAGAACAACGGTTTTGCCTCGCGCTTTGAGATCGGCGATCAGCTTGCCATAAATGTCAGGCGAAATTCCCGCAGGCAGGCTACCCGATAGGACAAACCAATCGCACTCTTCCGCCAGGTCATGAATCGTTTGATGGAATGTCATCAGATCGCGTTCGGTGGGTGCCTGCCCTGGGAAGTTAATGTCGGTGACTTGATTTTGGGCGGTGTCGGTGATTTTGACGTTGATGCGCGTGTTGCCAGCGATCGACACAAATCGATTCTCAATCCCCTTTTGCTGAAAGAAGTGATCAAACAGATCGGCGTTGTCTTTGCCCAAAAATCCAGAAGCGGTGACAGAAAATCCGAAGCCCGTTAGAAACGAGGCCACATTCACGCCTTTGCCGCCCGGATCGCGCTGTTCTGATTCGACCCGATTCACTTCTCCGGCTTTGAAGTTGGGAATGCTGACGGTCTGATCGATCGCCGGATTGAGCGTAATCGTCGCAATAGTTGGATTCATGACTTACACCAGCAATCGGACTTCTTGGGCAGTGCGGCATCGTAGGGCGCGTTGGGCGAGTTTTTGAGTTTCGATCAGCGAGAGGCTGCGGAGTTTTGCTTTGACGGCCGCCACACTGGGAATGCTGACGCTCAATTCGGTTATGCCCAATCCCGTGAGAATGGCTGCCCCTTTGGGATCTCCCGCAATGCCGCCACAAACCCCGACCCATTTTCCGGCTGAATTGGCTGCTTGCACAGTTTGATCAATCAGACGCAACACGGCGGGATGTAATCCGTCCGCTTGTTTGGCGAGAGCGGGATGGCTGCGATCGATAGCCAATGTGTACTGAGTCAGATCATTGGTGCCGATCGAGAAGAAATCGACTTCTTTCGCCAACTCATGCGCCATCAATGCCGCCGACGGAACTTCGATCATGATGCCGATTTCGACCGGATCTGCGCCCACTTCTAAACGCACGTCTTCCGCAATTTTTCTCACCGCTTGCAGGTCTTCTAACGTGGCGATCATGGGAAACATAATCTTGACCAAACCAGATTGTGAGGCGCGAAAAATGGCTCTCAGTTGCGGTCTAAACAAGTCAGGACGTTGCAGACACAGCCGAATTCCTCGCACGCCCAAAAAGGGATTTTCTTCGATCGGCATCTCTAAATAGGGCACCGCTTTATCTCCGCCAATGTCCAGAGTCCGAATGATCAGCGGCAGTCCATTAAGCGCCTGAGTCATTTCGGTGTAGGCGGCGAACTGTTCTGCTTCGGTGGGGGGGTGCGATCGATTCAAAAATAGAAATTCCGTCCGCAGCAATCCAATCCCTTCGGCTCCCGCATTGACGGCTTGTTCGGCTTCGGCGGCGGCTCCAATGTTGGCGACGACTTCAACTCGATGGCCGTCGGTGGTCAGGGCAGGTTGATAACAGGTCAGCTTTTCGGCGGCGCGAATGGCTTGTAAATCTGTTTGGGCAACTCTCGCCGTTTCTAAATCTGCCTGAGAAGGATGCGGATAGAGATTGCCGCTTTCGCCATCCAGAATGCAGGGCGTACCATCCGGCAAATTGAGAACGGCTGCCCCTGCGCCAACAATCGCGGGAATATCGAGCGATCGAGCAATGATGGCACTGTGCGAAGTCGAACCTCCGTAAGCGGTACAGAATCCCAACGTCAAAGCTGGATTCAAACTCGCCGTATCAGAGGGTGTGAGGTCTTCAGCGATGAGAATGACGGGGCGATCGGGCAATTGGGGCGCATCTTCTATCGTGTCTGCCAACAATCGCAGCACTCGTTGCCCCACATCCCGCAAATCGGTGGCTCGACCTGCCAGCAAAGGATCAGACAGTTTTTCTAAGGTTTGGGCGCGTTGTTCATAAGCCGTTTGCCAGGCCCAGGCGGCACTACGAATCTGCGAGTGAGTTTGTGAGTGAGTTTGTGAGTAAGTTTGCAACTGAGTTTGCAACTGAGAAATCGCTTCTTCAACAAGTTCTTCATCACTGAGAAATGCTTGATGCGCTAAAAAAATCGAGGCCTGACTGGCTCCTGATTTTGTTTTTACTGAGTCGTGCAAATTGCCTAATTGGATTTTCGCAGTCGCGATCGCTTGGCTCAATCGAGCTTTCTCAGCCTCTGGATCTTTTGCGGTGGATTCAAACACTAACTTGCTGCGCTTGAACTGAAAAATGGGAGCGATCGCCACACCCGGAGAAGCCGCAATTCCAGGAATCGGAGCCGACTCAAAGCTTAACGTTCGTCCTAATGTAATCGTTGAGGATTCTTCTTTATCTTCTAACCCTTTAGCGATCGCTTGACTTAAGGTGTCTAATGCCTGAGTTTGATCCGTTCCCTGAGCCATCAAACGAACGGTTTTTCCACCTTCAACGCCTAATTTGAGAAGTGATACCAGGCTTTTTGCATTTGCAGTTTGATCGCCGTATCGAATGCGAATTTCTGACTCAAATTCTTTAGCCAAATTGACCAAAAGAGTCGCCGGACGTGCGTGAAGCCCCGTTTTTTCTCGAATCGTTACGTCTACAAAGCTTGCAAAATCTGAGGGTGAACTTGAGTGCGAAGAAGGGCTGGAATTAGAGGACGATCGATTCGTTAAGCAGTCCACAATATCATCGGGATTTGACGTATGAGATAAGCGCTGAATTGTGGCTTCGTCATCTAAAACATGGGTCAAATTAGCCAGAATTTCTAGATGCTCATCAGACTTAGCCGCAATGCCCACAACGAGATGCACTTTCTCTCCTGGATTCCACTCAACACCCTTGGGAATCTGCACAACAGAAATGCCTGTCTGCTGAATGAAATCGCGATCGCTCGGCAACCCATGCGGAATTGCAATCCCATTTCCTAAATAAGTATTCGCAACCTTTTCTCGGGCCATCATACTTGCGATATATTCTGGCTTCATGTTGCCGTTTTTGACTAACAAATCTCCGGCTTGACGAATGGCATCAGCTTTATCAACAGCATTAGCTTTTACTTTAATACTGCTCTTATTTAGCGTCATCATGTGGTTCTAAATTTGGCTAATTAATGTCTGAAGATTATGTTTGAAAAAGAGCCTATTTCTATTAATGTTTGAAAGTGATAGTCATCCGCTACAGGTTTTACAAAACTTTAGAGAGTTCTTTAATTCCTTTAATAGTAATAATGTTGTGATACTTAGCTTAAGGCGAATTAAAATCTGTCTTAGGGCGTAGCTTTTTGTACTTAATAAAGAAGTTAGAATCTCCATCAAGCGAGGCATGAGAACGCTTCAAATTTCTAAACACACGCCTCATCAAAGTCTGAGCTAAACTCCACTTATAAGTAGGATTGAAATGAAGCGCCATCTCTTCGAGTTACCCGCGAGAGATCACTTTTTCACATCCCAAAATCACTTCAAAACCCCAAACTTTTACAAAAATCAAAATGTTTACCGCTAAAAAGTTAGAAACTGCTGCGTTAAGCCAAGATTCAAAAGAAACTGAATTTGTACTTTGGTTTGAGCAGGTTGGGATTGCTGATGTGGCGATCGTGGGCGGCAAAAATGCTTCGCTGGGCGAAATGATTCAACAACTCGCACCTCAAGGGGTGAATGTGCCGACCGGGTTTGCTACAACTGCCTATGCCTTTCGCTACTTCATCGAAAAAGCTGGACTCAAAGAGCGTCTACGGCGATTGTTAGCTGACCTCAAAATTGAGGATGTCAACGACTTGCAGGAACGCGGTAGACAAGCTCGAACGATGATTTTAGACACGCCTTTTCCAATAGAACTCGAAACGGCAATTCTCAACGCTTATTTACAGCTTTCGGAACGCTATGGAAGCAGTGTTGAGACCTGTGAACGGTTGACTGGAAACGAGCTAAAATCCTGTCTGAGTCGCCATACCGGACTTGATGTTGCAGTGCGATCGAGTGCCACTGCCGAAGACTTACCGGACGCGAGTTTTGCGGGACAACAAGAAACCTATTTGAATATTCACGGCATCGATCGCGTTCTCGAAGCCTGTCACCACTGTTTTGCGTCTTTGTTCACCGATCGCGCCATTTCTTATCGCACGACGAAAGGCTTTGATCACTTTGACATTGCCTTATCGGTGGGGGTGCAAAAAATGGTGCGGTCTGACCTGGCGGCATCGGGGGTGATGTTCTCGATCGATACCGAAACCGGATTCAGCAATGCGGCACTCGTTACGGCGGCTTATGGATTGGGGGAAACGGTCGTCCAGGGAACCGTCAATCCCGATGAATACATTGTCTTCAAACCGACGCTCAAACAGGGATTTCGACCCATCCTTGAGAAACGATTGGGCAGCAAAAAACTCAAAATGATCTACGACATCGGCGGCAGTAAACCCACGACAACGGTTCTGGTGCCGCGATCGGAGCAAGCAAAATACGCTCTGCAAGACGACGAAATTCTCAAGCTGGCCAACTGGGCCTGCATTATTGAAGACCATTATTCTCGCGTTCGAGATGCCTACAGTCCGATGGACATCGAGTGGGCAAAAGACGGCACTACAGGCGAACTGTTCATTGTCCAGGCGCGTCCTGAAACCATTCATTCTCAAAACACCCGCAACATTCTCAAAACCTATAAACTGACTGGCAAAAAGCCGGCTCAACCGCTGTTAACGGGGCGGGCTGTTGGTGAAATGATCGGAGCGGGAACGGTGAGAACGATCGTCGATATCCGCAAGCTCAACGAATTTCAGGAAGGCGAAGTGTTGGTTACGCCCCGCACCGACCCTGACTGGGAGCCAATCATGAAAAAAGCCAGTGCCGTCATCACCAATCAAGGCGGGCGCACCTGTCACGCGGCGATCATTGCGAGAGAATTGGGAATTCCGGCGATCGTCGGCTGTGATAATGCCACCGAAGTTCTCAAAGATGGGCAAGCCGTCACGGTGTCCTGCGCGGAGGGAGAAGAAGGGCAGATTTACGACGGGCTGTTACCTTTTGAGATTGAAGAATTGTCTTTGGGAGATCTGCCGCCCACGCCGACCAAAATCATGATGAATGTGGGCAATCCTCACGAAGCATTCAGGCTTTCCCTGATTCCCAACGATGGAGTCGGACTGGCTCGCACAGAATTTATTATCGCTAATCACATTAAGATTCACCCACTGGCGCTATTAAATTTTGAAACGCTGGAAGATAAGGGCGCAAAATGGGAAATTAGCCAACTCACCACCCAATATGAACATCTGACGGAATACTTCGTAGATAAACTGGCATCAGGAATTGCAATGCTGGCAGCGGCTTTTTATCCCAAGCCTGTGATTGTGAGAATGTCAGATCTCAAAAGCAACGAATACGCTAACTTGATTGGAGGTCGTCAGTTTGAGCCGAGCGAAGAAAACCCGATGATGGGCTGGCGGGGCGCTTCTCGCTACTATGACCCCAAATACCGGGAAGCCTTTGGATTAGAGTGCAAAGCCTTTAAGCGAGTTCGGGATGAGATGGGATTGACCAACGTGATTGCCATGATCCCGTTTTGCCGCACGCCCGACGAGGGACGCAAAGTTTTAGCAGAAATGGCCAAACATGGACTGACTCAAGGCGAAAATGGCTTGCAGGTTTACGTCATGTGCGAACTTCCTAGCAACGTCGAACTCGCCGATCGCTTCAGCGAAATCTTTGACGGCTTCTCGATCGGCTCCAACGATTTGACTCAGCTAACCTTGGGACTCGATCGCGACTCTGCTCTGGTCTCTCACCTCTTTGACGAGCGCGACGAAGCGGTCAAACGCAAACTCAGTCGAGTCATTGCCACAGCCAAACAGTTCGATCGTAAAATCGGAATTTGTGGTCAGGCACCCAGCGACTACCCCGAATTTGCCGAATTTCTAGTCGAACAAGGCATCGACTCCATCAGCCTCAATCCCGATTCTGTCTTGAGAACTCGACTCGCCCTACAAAGCGCCTCCCCACGAAACCCCTAACACCAACCTTCTGTGAAGCGGCATCGATCAACAGGGTGGCTTCATTGTTCAAGAAGAACCAAGAAAAAGACCCGAATCTAACTTGCAGAAGCGGGGCGATCGTTCACATTAGACGAAGAAACAGGTGGACTAATTTTGTTAACATAACTTCATATAGCAGTCCTAAATCTGTTGTGAGAATCTTGAAATAGCCCGTTCTTAGTGATTCGTTCTCAGCTAATTAACGTGAATTCGATGGAGTTTTCTCGCTTCGTTATTGGGCACTTCTGCCCCCC